>JALZFN010000097.1 GCA_030861545.1 Thermoproteota archaeon
AGAGAAGAAAAGGCTTGCAGTCATTTCGCGGCAAAAGCCACTAATATGCAGCGCAATTCCACCTGACGAGGCTTTTTCTGAAATTGTTGTTTCACATGAGCGTCGGGTAAAGAACATGAGGGTGATAATCGAACGCCTGCAAAAGATAAATGATGAGGGCCAACGACCTAAGGGCTCAGAGGAAAGAAGATATTTCGTACTTGACGCAAACTCGGCGCTTGAAAAGATAAGCAGCCTAATAGCAAGGTCCCGATCATGGGTCACTGCAACTTTGGACCCTTGGGGACTGAGGCTAATCTCGCAGTGCAAGCCCTCACTTGTCCGGGCTTTAACCGCTGGCGTCAGAGTGCGCATGATACTTGGCTCGCAGTGTATCGGCAATGAGAATCTCTTCCAACTACCAGAAGGTATCGAGCTTCGCACTTCCGAAGTTATATCCAATCTGATAATTATTGATTCAAGTTACATGGTGTCTGTCGACAGCAGTAATGGCAAGGCTGCGCTTTTTGCCTCGACCGACTCATTTGCTATGCTGCAGGGGAAGAATTTTGAGCAGGAATGGGCCAACGCAAGCGAGATGAAATACTTGCTTGGTATCGATCCAACTGTGGCGACGAAAGCGGCAGAACTCGTAAGAATAGTAGAGAACAATCTATCTCAAAAGATGTTAGAATATACATTAACTGGTTTAGAAATGCCAGCTGAGCTTGTTAAGGTAATTGATGAAAAATGTAGCTTAAAGATATGTGAGATGAGCGTGAGCGAAATGATGAATCTAATCGATTCGGCACTTAAAATAAGCTGTCTGGGTGGACTGAAGCACGACAGAGGTAACAACATAGTAAGCCTCCAATCAAAGATAGATACCAAACATGTCCTGCCGTGGGTGCTTGTTCTTGCGTCGTACCTCAAGCTCATCGGGCATGATCCTCACATAATACAACAGCAGCAACAGCATGGAAAGACAGTGCAGCTAATGCATCTGCGGCTCTCAAAGCCCCTTATATCAGATAAATAGCGAGCAATGCTATTAGCTAACAGATGTGAGTAAGACTACCATACTCGTCATTGTTGTCTCTACAGCAGCGGGCATCGCCATTATTGCGACCGCCGTGCTGTATTTTTATCCTACAATCAGCACTATTTTGGGCGCGTCACAGGGGCACAACACCCAGCAAGAGCTTGTGGGGAGTGGTGCCATGCCTGCCACCAACAGCAGTTATCGGCAGGTCAAGGTAACGCTAAATGGCATTGACCTTGTTGCTGACGTTGCCGCAACTAACGAACAGAGAACAAAAGGCTTGTCTGGCAAAGATGCTCTTCCTGAGAACGAATCAATGCTTTTTGTGTTTGACAGTGCTCAGGAGCATTCATTTTGGATGAAGGATATGAAATTTCCAATAGATATCATCTGGCTGGATAGCAATATGACCGTCGTCCATATTGAGCACAATCTGCCGCCGTGCAGCTTCGGCTCTTTCTGCCAGACATACAAACCAAATAATGATGCTCTTTATGTGCTAGAGACTGTGGCAGGATTTGCCGACAAGCATCAAATTGTGAAAGGAACTAGAGTTGAGTTTCATCTGACCGCCTAAAAAGATGTTCGCTGCAGCGACAAAAATTTGTCATTTTTATTTGGCAGTTGGTTGAAAAGGGGCTTGGAAGGTACGGCTATAAGAGGCACTCAAATTTTCGAAAAACCCGCACCTTTCATAGCCTTATCCGGAAACCCTTTAAAATTATACAATGCAATGATTGAAGAACATGGCGACAAACAAGGAAAAAGACGAACTCGGAAAAGAGATCAAAGTTGGCGGCATGCAAGTCAAAGTCAAGAGCCCGCCACCTCGCAAAGCAAGACCTCAATACTATTGTCAAAAATGCGATAGATCATTTCCAAGCCAATTGGATTTAGAAGAACATATGAAGATTGATCATAGTAAGAAGATATCTCCTTAAGATATGGAAGCAATTCTTTCATTTCTTTCATCGTCTAACATTATCTTTGATTCCTCAAGAGGTTGCAGGTTTCTCGCTAACGCAGCGGCTGAGAGTATGAGTGGGTTCAGATAAAAGCTGCATCGGCTATTGGATTGCAAATAGGCTGACGTGGCCCTGTTCTTACTCTTAAGGTTATTTCATTGGCAGAATAGAATGCAAACTTGATTACAGCCGCGATGGCTAGCCCTTGTTGCCGCCAATAGCACATAGTCTCTTGCCATTTAAAGAAAGGTGTAGATAGAATTTGATATAGCTATTTCGTGTAGGCAATTCGTAATTCAATCCGAGCTAAATTTTTCTTTTTCCACCTAACTAAGTTTACCCTTTGGGATCTGCTTAACATTGGCTAACATGATCTGACTAAATGCAGTAACTGGAGCTCATAATCCTCTTCCATCACATATGCGAGAGAACACATACTTGTGAAACCTTTCCCTATCTATTATCTTGCTTGCAACAAAAATTTTTCGACCCTTTTCAATATTGTCCTTTGAATTTTCTTCAACAACAAGTGTTGAGTGTCCTCGTAAACGCCCATTTTGAACTATGTTGATTTTCCCTCTTTTGAATTTAAAAAGGTCTGGGCTTTCGAGCATTGCAACAGCAAAAATGTCGGGTAGGTTAAATTTACCAAATTTAGCCAACGGATATTCCAGCAGTGACTTGGCGATAATTGGTACTTTATTGCTATAGCCAAGTGCTGCTTTCCTCTTCATGCATTGCAGGTCAGAAAGTCTTGAAACAAATTTGCCGTCTATTATGAGATAATTGTCAGTTACATCAAGACCCACGACGTTTAATCGCACTGCTTTGTCTGATGGATATCCTAATACTATTTGAGCAGCTTTTGGGTCACAGTAAAAGTTGAACTCGGCATATGGTGTAATATTGCCATAAATCTTACTTGCTAACCCATATGCGCCTCCCATAATGCATAGCCTTGATAGAGAATCGATATTCCCTGCATCTTCAAGAATTACCCTCGCAATGTTTGTTAGAGGGCCTGTTGCTATTAGTGAGACTTCATTCTTTCTATAATTTGCTAATATTCTAGAGATAAATTGTGAAACCTTTCCCTTTTGCAAAAGAGAAGGGTTACTTTCAAGAATCATGTTCCCAAGTCCTTTCTTTCCATGCACATCTTTTGCACGGACAATCTTGTCGGATATAGGCCTTGATGATCCCTGCAGCACAGGTATTTTAGAATCTTTGTCCATAGCCCTGAGTATGGCTAGAGTATTATGGCCTGCAGCCCGGGCAGTTACATTTCCACTAACAGTTGTTATGCCGACAATTTCTATTTCCGGCGATTGTAACGCCATCATTATCGCTATAGCGTCATCGATGCCGGTGTCTACATCCATCAAGACTCTAGCAGGCATTTTTCAAACACAGAATTTGCCATAAGAATAGCGAAATGATCTGTTAAAATGACCTTCAGTCTTCATCGTCATGTACATACCTCTGGATCTCCTCATAGGTCGGACTTGCCCTTGTCTGCTCTCTAGTTGTCTTGAGTGCTGCAGCTATGTTTGCAAGATAAAGAGCCCTAACATCTTCAAATCCTCTCACTTTGAACGCGCCAAATGCACCAACCAAGGTATCCCCTGCCCCTACTGTGCTGGCTACATTGAGCTTTGAGAGTGAAAAATGCAATGGAGCAATCTTTTTGCCTTTTCCGCCGGAGCAGAGCATGCATCCTTCATGACCCAAGGTCACCACTACTTTACCACCGATAGCTCTAGATATAGCGGTGCATGCTTGGATGCCGTCATGAATCGATGTTAATGTTTCGGCCTCCTGCTGATTCAGAATCAAGTAATCTACATCTCTTATGTATTGCTCTAGAACTGAAAACCCATAGTTGGTAAGAAGCGCAGGTACGAATATTACGGTCCTGCGGCGAACCTTGCTTTTTTTTATGAGCGCTGCTGCAGCATCTAGTGGCGGGTCTATGACTATTATTATAGTCGACTCTTCGATAGCAGAGAGCACTTTAGAACTTTCAACAAACTGCGGGCTGAGGGCCATGTTTGCTGCCTGAAAAGTTAAGATCATGTCTTCACCGTTTTTGTCAACAATTACATAAGCTTGCCCAGAAAGCAGCTTGTCGCTTCCAAATATCAAGTTAGTGTCAACACCTTCGTCTTGAAGTATCTTGCGTTGTCTATCTCCTATTTCATCGAAACCGAGCATTCCTATGTTGGCGACAGAATTTTTTCCTAGAATTTTCGCCGCCGCTACAGCAGTGTTGGCTCCCTTGCCGCCGGGTTGAGAAGCAACTCGCATGACACGAATTTCTTGTCCCGCATTTGGCAACCTCTCCACAAATAAGGTCGTATCCCAGTTTATCGTACCGCATACGAGTACCTTAGGC
>JALZFN010000113.1 GCA_030861545.1 Thermoproteota archaeon
ATGTCGCTGCCATTATGATAATAGGCTTGATTGGCAAGGCCAATGTGGGAAAATCGACCTTCTTTAACTCAGCCACTGAGCTTGCTGTTCCTGCTGCCAACTATCCATTTACAACAATTGAGCCAAACGTCGGCATCGCCTATGCTCGAATAAAATGCGTTTGCCGGGAGCTTGGTGTCCAGGACAACCCCGTACATTCGGTCTGCATAGACGGCAACAGGTTCATTCCAGTCAAACTGGTTGATATAGCGGGCCTTGTGCCAGGGGCACACGCTGGTAAGGGACTTGGTAACAAGTTCCTTGATGACGCAAGGCAGGCCGATGCTCTTATCCATATTGTAGACGCTTCTGGTTCCACAGACAGCAATGGAAGACAGATCCCGGCTGGGACTGGTGATCCCATTTTTGACATTAATTTTGTGGAGGAGGAATTTGATCTCTGGCTTGCTTCAATCATTGGAAGGGATTGGAGCAAGACTGCAAGGGAAGCTGAAAGCCAAGGTCAAAAGCTGGAGCAAATACTTGCTAAGCGCTTGTCTGGTCTTGCAATAAGCGAGCATGCACTCACAGAGGCCATACACGCATCTGGCTTGACTTCAAAAAAACCGGTGGCATGGGGTGACGAAGATATACTTGCATTTTGCAAAGTGCTACGTAGAAGAGCAAAGCCTTTTGTGATAGCAGCTAACAAGGCCGACCTGCCAACGTCAGAGGTCAACATTAAGAGGATGGAGAGCGCTGGCTTAAAAGCGGTTCCCTGTACTTCAGAAGCTGAGGCACTTTTGAGAAAGGGCTCTAAGAAAGGAATTCTGTATTATTTGCCGGGTGATAGCTCATTTGATATTAAGCCGGGGACGACACTAAGCGCCCAGCAACAGAAGGCACTGGACATTGTCAGAACATTCATGCAAAAATATGGCTCTACGGGTATTCAGGAATCTATCAACATCGCATGCTTCAAGATGCTTCACATGATTGCAGTCTATCCTGTAGAAGATGAGTTTAAACTCACTGATAAGAACGGGAATATCTTACCTGATGTCAGGTTGTTGCCGGACGGTTCGACTGCCAAGGATCTTGCAGAAACTGTCCATGCTGAGTTGGCAAAAGGTTTTCTGTATGCAGTCGATGCACGGACGAAGCAGAGGGTTGGAGTTAACTACAGACTGAAAAATGGCGACGTGATTAAGATAGTCTCAGCGACAAGCAGGGGATGAGGATGGCAGCAACGGTATGCCTTGGGATTGAAAGTACTGCACATACATTTGGCTGCTCAGTCGTTGATTCAAAGGGAAAGTTACTCTCAGATGTTCGCGCTGTTTACAAGGCGCCAGAGGGAAGCGGTATACATCCACGAGAAGCATCCCGGCACCACATGGAAGTATCACCAGATGTCTTAAAGAACACATTGAAAGCAGCCAGCATCACGATGAAGGACATCGACATTGTTGGATACTCAGCTGGACCGGGTCTTGGACCATGCCTGCGCGTTGGTGCAGTGATAGCAAGGACTGTTGCGGGATTTTACAAAAAGCCTCTAGTGCCTGTCAACCATGCCCTTGGTCATATTGAGCTTGGGGCTATGCTTACGGGAGCTTCCGACCCACTTGTACTGCTGGTGTCAGGCGGCCATACGATGACACTTGCATTTTCACATCGGCGTTGGCGCGTCTTTGGCGAGACGCTTGACATTACCATTGGACAATTGCTCGACCAGTTCGGCCGTGCCGTTGGATTTGCATCGCCGTGCGGCAATAGGATCGAAGAATTAGCAAGTCAATCGTCTGGAAAATACATGCAATTGCCGTATATCGTTAAGGGAAATGATGTCTCATTCTCCGGCTTGTTAACTTCAGCAGTCAAGCTTGCTTCAGGCAAGGCTGAGCTGAAAGACGCATCATACTCGTTGCAAGAAACAGCATTTGCAATGTTGGCAGAAGCTATCGAGCGGGCTCTTGCGTTCACTGGCAAAAAGGAAATGATGATTGTGGGGGGAGTAGCAGCGAATAAGAGGCTTGCTCAGATGCTTGAGATTGCATGCATACGGCAAGATGCCAAGTTGTTTGTTTGTCCCATCAAATTTGCCGGCGACAATGGTGCTCAGATCGCGTGGACCGCAGTGCGCGAGCACCAGGCTACAAAAATGAATATTAGAATAGACCGGTCGATAGTTCAGCAGTCCTGGCGACTTGACACTGTGGATGTCAACTGGCGCCGCTAGTAATCTGTTTTATCTGGCGCTCCCATTTGCCATTATTAAACACGCCAAACTTGTAGGTTTGGTCGCCTGATACAGTAATCGCCAGCTTTTTTACAAGGAACCCTTCAGACCTGACTGAAGATATCTTGTCAAGCGGTATGTCGAGAACAACTTCAGTTTCCTTTTTTGAAAGGGTTGCTATCCTGCCTTGCGTCCTTTGAAAGACTAGCCTCTGATCAGTCAGTACAAGTATACCGTTTCTGAGTTTGTCTTCGGCGCAATCCTCATCAAGGAGTATTTTTTCGCCTGGCGC
>JALZFN010000178.1 GCA_030861545.1 Thermoproteota archaeon
TCTCTTGAGGCATGGTGAGTACGCTTATCTCGAAGATGATATTGTCAAGCTCTTCTCTGTAGACTGGCGGAAAGCGGGGATCCTGTGTAGCCGCAGCAATTGCCGCCTCTATCACTGACTCGTGCAATTTTTTTTCTGGCAGTGGAAAACCAATACAACCGCGCAGGTGCTCCTGTTTGTTTGTGGCAAGGTAGTTGAGCGTTACAAAAATTCCGGCTTTGTCTGACTCATCATTCTCGGGCCGGACTATGACAGATTCTTGCAAATACTTTTCTACTGCCGTTCGCGCCAGCCTGATAAGTTCAGCTCCTTCGCTTATGGATAACAAACATGAGATTGACTGTGGACGGACTAAAAAACTATACCCTACCACAAATTTTATTGGTCCATTATCGTTGCTCGAACATACTTTATTTTAAAGATAATGTAAGCAAGCATTGTCAAAGTGAATTATGACATGCTGTCTTTTTACATGATATAAAGATTGGCTACTTTTGCCATAATGATTAGATCAATGATCGCTTCACGCTAACCTATGAGAATTGTGCAATCAGTTGTCACAAAAATCCAGGAATGGTAGCTTCGCGTAGATCTTGATTTTCGTCACATTGCGCAGGGCCTTACTTGGTTATGACCAAAAGAAGAATAACGGCTCTGCTGCTACGGAAGCAAAAAGCGCACATGACAATAAGACATATTAACTCTAGATAGTCCATCTAGCACCATATATATGATGAATTGCCCCAACTGCGGCGCAATCATGGTGTGGCTTAACGGCTCTGTATTGCATGATCCCCCTGTCAAAGAATATGAATGTAGAGCATGCCGGTTATTTGTTGTCAGGTATTCTGATGGCAGCTATGAAGTTACATCTATTGAGCCAGGTCCTCAGCAGCAATAGTAACTAACCATGAATATAAATAAAGTGATTGAGACGTGTATTTATTCTTCTGATCTCGACAGTATGAAAAAATTCTACGTTGATATTCTTGGCCTATCGCCAGTCGAGGAAGAAAGAGATAAGCTCATTTTTCTGAAAGTAGGCAAGAGCATGCTGTTAATATTCAATCCCTTCAGAACCAGCATTGATAACAATATGTTGCCGACACATGGTGCGATGAGCCCTCCGTCATGCATCCATCTCGCTTTGGAAATCAAGAAGCATGATTACCAAGCTTGGAAAGAGCTACTTTTTAGGAACAGCATCTCAGTAGAAAAAGAAGTCGACTGGAATAATAAGGCAAAGTCACTTTACTTTCGGGATCCTGCCGGCAACCTTATAGAATTTATAACTGAGGGTGGCTGGCCGGTGGAAAGCTAATATAATATCTCATGTCTGCATTCTTAACGGATGGATAAGAAATCTAGACCTTCATTGATGGAACAGCTTGAAGATAAGAACAAGATAATAGTTCTTCCCGGTGTATTTGATGCGCTGAGTGCTAGAATCGCAGAGCAGGTAGGTTTTGAAGCCATGTTCCAAACTGGATATGGATCCTCCGCTGCCCTGCTTGGAATGCCTGATTTTGGATTGCTCAACGCTGGAGAAACAGTCGATAACGCTCGAAGGATAATCCATGCCGTAAGTGTACCTGTTCTAGTTGATGTTGATACTGGCTATGGCAACCCCCTGAATGTTTGGCGGCTAGTAAGGGAGCTTGAAAGTATCGGCGCGGCAGGGATTTTCCTTGAAGACCAGGTTTGGCCAAAGAGATGCGGCCACATGGAGGGTAAGGAAGTAATATCCAAGGACGAATACCTTCCGAAGCTCAAGGCTGCACTTGAAGCACGTAAGAGCAAACAGTTCATTATCGTTGCAAGAACAGACGCTCGCGCTCCAATAGACCTTGATGAAGCGATCGAACGCGGCAATGCCTATAGAAAGGCAGGAGCCGATGTCATATTTGTTGAAGCACCAAGGTCAGTTGAAGAGTTAAAAAAAGTGGCCGATGAAATATGCGCACCGCTTGTCGCAAATATGATAGAAGATGGTGTCACTCCCAATGTACCGGCGCAGGAGCTGCTGAAACTTGGATACAGAATTGCAGTCTTCCCTCTTTCAGCGCTTTACAGCGCGACGTATGCGATGAGAGAAGTGCTAACGGAATTGAAAAATACTGGCATGACAAGAAACACGCGTAAAATCATGATTACGTTCAAGGACTTTAACCGGTTTGTAGACCTGGATAAGTATATGGATCTTGGAAAAAGGTACATACCTGACACATTGCATAAAAAGAACCGCCCTTGAAACATCTGCTGACAAGCATAGGGATCTTAACCCGTGCTTTCTGGGAACTAAGAAAGGTACGCTAAAGGACGCTCCAAGCGAGCTCGTTGAGCAGTGCATTCATAGACACATTGAACCAGATCAAGCTATTGCTATCTCCTCGCTTACGTGATCTCACCGTGTCGCGCATAACACACATCTGTATAGTGGAATACATATAGCCGTAAAGGAATTGTGATAGTTAAGTTGAAACTATCTCTTGGCTTTATGCTCTATAGTAAAATTAGTTTGTAAGCTTCCTACCGCAGAAATCAGGTAGGCAGGTTTGCCTTGGGCACCAAGGTTCTGCGCAAGCACCCGCGCGTCGTCTGACGAGACATATGTCCTTTCATCTTCTAAATTCATGTCCATAAATCCACGCCAGTGCTTTTCTCCTACAACGATGGCATCATGTTCAGTATTTTTGTTTAACCATTCAATTGCC
>JALZFN010000210.1 GCA_030861545.1 Thermoproteota archaeon
CTTTGAAAGAATGCGTGAGCCTCTATGACCACCGAGGCTCACGTTTGATCGCATCCTTGCCAGCTGGTTCCGCCTCTGGAGTCAGCTGGCAGGTTTGGTTAGCCGTTCGAAGCTATCATTATTATGCGTTTCATGCCATCTTGTATGATATAACGCAGACCTGATACCAGGTATCACACAACATGCCTCTACGTTTCTACTCTAGGACAATGCATATCATTCATGGTACAGGAGTTGCCGTCTCACGATAGATCATAGAAGGGAACATGGGACCGTTCTTTTTCCTGTTTGCAAATGTCTATAAAGTGTAATGTTCTAAACGTCTCGTGACGATGGTTAGGATGATGGATCGTATAATGGAGACTCTTTATTTATGAAGAATACCAATTTTAAATTATGACGTCGCGGATTTTTGGAGAAAAGCAAGAGACTGCTAGAAAGCATTATCATCTATATGATGACAAGACAATCGAAAACATGAGGCAGTATTTCAAAGTGGAACACGACTATGACGCATTGTTGAAGTATATAAGGCGGAATAGAATCCTTCACGATAGTCTAGCTGAACCGTAGTGCCTCTAGTTCTTTCTTATGCGTCGCAGGAACCAACGTAGTTCAGTGTATGTCTGAAATTTGAAGTAATGCATTAACCCTTCGATGGTTCTATCGTCATATTCCAAATTGTGATATTTCTTTTTTCTATCATCCGGCTTCCAAGAAGGCGATGGCTCATCAGTTGCTTTTGTAGCCAATTGATGCTGGTCTGACTTCTACTCCAGCAACAAAGATTTAAAGCAGCATGGATGACTGTACTGAATGAGTCTTCTACACTCAGCTTCAGTAAACTTAGATCATGATGTTGATGAGCATCACTATTGAAGGAGCCAAGAGTAGGCCAACTGGAAGGATAAAGATAAGGATATCTATGATCTTACAAAGCTAATAGAGACGTAGGTCAAGATTGCTAGGGCCAAAGAGACGGTGGTGCCACAAATGCTAAAGAGACCATTCAAGTGAATCGTGGGTAAACAAAATGAGCTGTAACAATTGAAGGATGATTACATCACTTCTATTTAATTGTCATGAAGTCCACTACCAAGTAAATGTCGTACAGACGAGGACGTTTTGGAGGCGGCGGCCGCTTTGGCGGTCCAAAGCCTGTTGAAGCTGGCAAGGAATACGATGTTCAAGTAACCGAGATTAGCCGAAAAGGCGATGGAGTTGCTAGAATTCAAGGATTCATCATATTTGTGAAAGGTGGAAGAGTTGGACAGAAAACTAGAGTAAGGGTAACGCATGTAGGCGATAGATTCGCAACAGCTGAAACTATCGGAGGAGGAGGAGGGGAACAGCAGGCGCAGCATGAGTCAACCGAGGAAGCAAAAGATGTAGCTAGTCCACCAGTTGGGGAAGAAGAAAAGCCTGAACTACAGGACTACAAGAGCTCTGAAGCAGAAGAAGTAGAAGAAGAACTCAAGCCAGAAGAGCGACCACCAACAGGTTGACAGAAACCATCATCTGACACTAGAGCGAAAATACAAAGGGTGCGGCACATGACAGGATAATCACATTGGTTCCATGCAACGATATGGATACCGTATAAGGACTAATGGGTGTACTCTCGCAGTATAGAATATCTACATCCTATCGAAAACGACTCATACCAAAGCCGAAATATCCAAAATATTGGATGAAGGAATTCTAAGTCAAATGTCGAGCAGCTGTAGGGATAATTGGGAATTAAACAATGCAGAAGAATACATGACAATAAGAACCTCCCAGTAAAGATGATCCATAGTATAATAATTCCAACCTCCTACAGAGTGTTAGGAGCTGCTCAGGCTCTTGCTGGTTGAGCAAAAGAAGAAGAAGAAAGGGTTCCTGACCCATCGACACCATAAGCGCCATTATAACAGATTTAGGCCGTACCGTCTGATACTGCATAAATATATTACATGACATCCATATATTGAACTGATTGGGCGACGACTCGACGCCACAAAAGTTCACCAATGTCAACGGCTATACCATAAGGTATCTCGATTATGGTCTGCCTGACGGTAAGACTAACAGCAAGGTTTTGATTCTTTTACACGGTCTTGGCGCTTCTGCCGAAAGGTGGTCCCGCGTAATTCCGACTCTTTCAAGATATTATCGCGTAATAATTCCGGATATTATCGGATTTGGCTACAGCGACAAACCAGCTGTGGAATATACAATGGATTTCTTTATTGATATCTTTTTCAAAGTATTCCTTGACAACCTCGGAATATCCAAAGCAAGCATCATCGGTTCTTCATTTGGCGGTCACGTTGCCACTGAATTTGCGATTAGGTTCAATGGCATGGTTGAAAAGTTGGTTCTGGTATCGCCTGCAGGCATGATGAAGACATCTACTCCAACTCTTGATAGATACATCATGGCCGCCCTGTATCCGGTGTACGAACATGTCTATGAGGCCTTCAGTGAAATGGCCTACGACTCTGATGAAGCCGTCAACGAAGAGATAGTGATGGACTTTGTGAACAGGATGAGGCTTACCAATGCAAAGTATGCATTCATGTCTACGGTGCTAGGTATAAGATATGCACCTAAGCTGAAAGGCAGGCTTTCCAGTATAATTGCTCCAACTCTTCTTGTATGGGGAGACAACGACAAGATGATACCATTGCAGTATGCCAGAGAATATGAAGAAATTCCTAAAAGTAAGCTTATAGTGATAAAGAACTGCGGCCATACTCCTTATGTTGAAAAGCCTATTACATTTAACAAAATCATCTTGAGGTTCCTCGTGGGCAACAAGCAGTAATTAGGTTTCCTTATGCACAGAGCCTTTGCGTCGTCGCTCTATCGGCACCACGATTACCTGCACAAGGTCACCATCTTCGATATTGAGCGCCTGTCTTTCTGCCTCAGGTATAGAAATCCTACCTCCGCTTTGTACTGTGGTCTTAAACATTGCGTTATGAAATGTCAGACTTCGGAGAACCGCAAAATAGTTCTGCATGGCATCTTGCTGAAGGTTAGAGAACTGCTTGATAAAATCCTCCTGTGCCTCACCCCCTCTTGTAATCGCTTTTCGGAAAGCTTCCATAGGATCGGTGGAATCGCCAGAACTCATAATACATTGGCAAGACATGTGCATCATTTATTTAATGTTACCTAAGCGGCATATTCCGCTGTAAACGAAATGGGTACAGTATAATAAAGAGATTACAGGCGACTATTTGTGTAGAGATACCACAATGAAGCAACTCGTACTTGAGCAAGTTCGGGTCAACATTAGAACTATTAGTATCGATGAGAAAAAGTTCAATAAGATCATCGAACTTTTAGATCATATTTGCAGAGGCTGCATACTAGCTTCGATCCTGTATCCAGCATTAATAGCGGGCAAGTCTTTCTTTGGGAAAAGCACAACAATTCATGGTATGGCATACATGGCGATCGAGTCATCAAGTTCACACAGTATGAGGGATGCTTTGAATTTTGTTCCTTTCCGGAAGACAAGTCATGTGACCAAAAAATATTCAGGCTGGACGACGATATCCAGAAGATATTTAAAGAAATATCACACGATCCACTTGTGGGCCGACTCACCAGGGCCTATCCTGGCCTCCGCCTAATAAGACAGGATCCTCATCAATGCATGTTCTCGTTTGTTTGTGCAACAAATACCAATATACCTATGATTCGAAGGATGCTCTACAATTTGACAAGAAAGTTTGGCAAGCGCACAAAAGTTGACGG
Source organism: Thermoproteota archaeon (assembly GCA_030861545.1). GTDB lineage: Archaea > Thermoproteota > Nitrososphaeria > Nitrososphaerales > Nitrososphaeraceae > Nitrososphaera. The sequence goes on from JALZFN010000210.1 coordinate 3,751, forward strand.
CATGGAATTCTTTACCTTCCCCACGGCAGCAGACATTAACAGGGCCGCCGTAGATGAACTGCGGGATTGTGGTCTTGGATACAGAACAAAGGCCATAAAGGCTGTCGCTGATGCTATCATAAGCGGCCGACTTGACTTTGACTCACTAAAGAAAACAAACTATTACGAATCAAAAAAAGAATTACTGCAGATCTATGGGATCGGAAACAAGATAGCGGACTGTGCGCTTTTGTTTTCTCTTGAAAAGCTTGACGCATTTCCAATCGATGTATGGATTGCAAGGGCACTTGCGCGCCACTATAGTTGGCTTTATACAATCAAATTCTCTGATAAGATCGCTCCTCATCAGTATGAGCAGCTGTCCGAAGTAGTAAGGAGGTATTTTGGCAAGTATGCTGGCTATGCGCAGCAGTATCTTTACTATTACATGAGACAAGCGGCAGGAAAAAAGTGGTGACAAATAGATAGTAACTATCACTACAAATACTGAATAGTAATGTTGGTCATTAGCTTTATGATGGCAAGACCGCTGAGAGCACTTGACTGGGTGGTTATTGCAGCCCTTGTGATAGTGGCTGCTATCGTGATATATCTGATTTGGCCACTTGTCGTAGCAATAGCAATAATTGCTGCCGGCTACTTTATCTATAGGTGGTATACAGGCAGAAGGCTTGTCAGGACAAGTTAGCCAATCTATTTTCGAGGGCATATCGAATAAAGAAAAGAGATATTATTGCGGCTCACCAGTAAGAGATCTTCTTATGTTCTTTGTAGTTTCTAACATAAAGAACCTATGCATTGCATCAATAAGATTGCCTAAAAAGCCGCGGCTGATCTTGTATCATCTTCGCTGTAGCGAAAAATAAAAATTACCAGCGCTGACGCAAACCGCCTGTATATGTTCATCATCACGAGTGTGTATAGAAGGAGTGCTAACAATTTTCTTTGTTAAATGTAGAAATAAAACTAATAAGTCTATATCGACTGGAACCGGATTAAAGATTTTTTAAATTTCTGCGCTATTGCGTTAGATCGATTATGCTTCTTCGAATGATCAGCTTGGCTTCTGGTGATACGTCATACTGCTCCAAAATCATATCCGGATCTCTGATCAATTCATTTCTGAATTTAGGTTCGCTAGCTGCCTTGAGCAGAATCTCGCTTATAATCTCAGCTTCCTTTTGCTGTTGAGACTCCAAGTGTATCAGCACCAAAGCGACCACTTATATATAATCTTAATGCATAATTCGTATATAACTGAAGGAAATGGAAAAGTAAGGTAACCTTCGCTATAAAGCGTTTGAAGCCCTTCATGTTAATTGGCTGGGGGAATTCAGATTGTAGGGGACCTAAGACGCTCAATAAGTTGTACTGCGATAATTGTCAAAGTCCCATGTCTGGCAAAATGCAAATCATCCACCGAGAACTCTTGCTAAAAGCAATTACGAAGAGTAAACATACACACATACACACATACCATATACATATACCATTTATTGTTCAAATGCTATTGACAATCGGAATGACAGCAAGAGCTCGCCATTGGCAAGGATTTAGACTTTGCAGTAATAGAGAGTAAACATGAAAAAAGAAGGAAAAAGATGGATGGAATCCCTAATCCTATCCAGTCACGTATGCCCTTTCGCCATGCTGTGCAAGGTCCAGACCGATCTCTTCTTCCTTTGGAGTGACCCTTATGCCGCCTGGCCACACTACGTCCATTACCTTGATAATGACTGCAGTGATGCCCATTGCCCATGCAAGCGCAGCAAATGCGCCTACCGCGTTTTCGTATAGCTGTGCAGGGTTACCAAAGGCAAGGCCATCGTCTCCCCATGGAGTAAACCTCTTTTCTGCAAAGACACCTGTGAGTAGAGCACCTGCAAGACCACCTATGCCGTGTACACCCCATGTATCAAGTGCATCATCCCATTTCCTCCTATTCTTGAACGCAACTGCTGCATAGCAGACGATTGACGCCAATATGCCTATGACTATGGCAGACATTGGTGACACAAAGCCAGACGCTGGCGTGATAGCTACAAGTCCAGCTACTGCGCCAGAGGCTGCTCCGACTGTCGAAGGCCTTCCAGTATGTGCCCACGATATTAGAGACCATGTTACTGCAGCCATGCCTGTAGCGATTTGGGTTGCAACGAATGCACTTGTGGCGTTTGTTGCAGCCGCAGCTGCGGAACCTGCATTGAAACCAAACCAGCCTGTCCACAGCAATGCTGCACCCAGCACAACAAGCGATATGTTGTGCGCCTCCATTGGGACCTTACCATATCCTAGCCTTCGTCCAAGCATAAGAGCGATTACAAGACCTGACCAGCCAGATGTGATGTGGATGACTGTTCCACCTGCAAAGTCAAGCGACCCTAGACATCCAGTCCATCCAAAGCCACAATATCCAGGGTTTCTTCCATAATTATCAGGTCCTGTGATCTCCCATGTCCAATGTGCCGCAAAGTCATAAACGAATGTTGCCCAGATGACTATGAATATAATGAATGCACTGAACTTCATCCTCTCTGCCACTGCTGCTACGATTAGTGCAGGTGTAATGATAGCGAACATCATCTGGAATACCATGTATGTCTGATGTGGAATTGTCGTACCATCTATACCACCGTATGCTATTGAGGGTACATCGTGAAGTACATCTCGCAGCCCTGCCCAGCTAAAGTCGCCGATGAATCCATATCCTCCCGCATCAGGTCCAAAGGCCAGACTATATCCCCATAGTGCAAACTGCACCGCAATGACACCTGTAGTAATGAACACCATGTGAAGTGTATTAACAGCATTCTTTTGTCGTGACAGACCACCATAGAATATTGCAAGACCTGCCGGAGTCATCATAAGCACCAGTGCAGAGGACGTCAGCATCCATGCATTGTCTCCATGGTCTATTGGACATGGAACAAGACTTACTTCTCCAGTTTCGTTATTTGTTTCTGTTACATAGCTTCCGTCGTCATTTGTCTCGAAGCAGGAATACACTACTGCTGGGTCGTCAGCTGTATAGGCAAGCGCCGTACCTGACAAATTACCGGTGGTCGCCAGCGTTGCTATTACAGCAGCTAGACCTAAGAAAATGATTTTTCTATTAATAGTACTCTTCGTTTTATCGTCTGCCATGGAAATGAAGGCTGGGAAGTTTGAATAAAAGCATTTAGCTTAATTTTTGTTAGTTTAGCTTTATTTTGACCCATTACAAAACAGAAAATAATAACGTAAAAAGAGCATTTTATGATAAGGAGCTTTATTAGTAGACGACAATTGCACAGGCCGTGATTGACATAAATATGTGCCAGCCACTTGAGAAGACAATTGGGCGCCGATATCAATCCTTTGATTCAAGACTGGAAAAGTAGCGTTGTTGCCTACATTACATCATCTGATGATACCGACAGGCTGGCTGAATATGCTCTCCATCTTGCAAGGATACTTACTTACCCTAGCCTCGATGTCTCGGCCACCCTGTCAAAGATAGATGCAATGGGAGAGGAGGTTGCCCAGATACTTAAAAAGGGTGGTAATATATCCCCTCGGCCAACTCAGATAATAGAAAAGATAAATGACTATATTTTTGCCATGCAAAAGTTCAAACCAAATGCCGAGGACTACTACAATCCACTCAATAGCTACCTCAACGTAGTAATTGAACGCAAAACAGGGATTCCTATTACGCTTTGTATACTTTATATGAAGATTGCCCGTGCGGTAAACTTTAAGATGTATCCTGTCAACTTTCCCGGGCACTTTTTAGTCAAGCACATACTGGAAGACAACAGCGGGGAGATAATTGTCGATCCGTTCAATGGAGGTAGGATAATGGATGACTATTCACTCAAGACCTTGCTTGACCAAACATATCCACAACAGAACATTCCCCTTACTCATGCACTTGTAGAGAAAGCGACAGCAGCCGATGTGGTAATAAGGATGCTGAATAATCTGAAAGGAAGCTACTATGAAGCACAGGACATGGACAGGTACAATGTTGCAAATGAAATGGTGCTTGCTATTGATGGATACAACCCGGACGCGGTAAGGGACAAGGGGATCATACTTCTTAAAAAAGGCGATTCTTCAGAAGCACTAAAAGTTCTGAACGCTTATCTGGAGATCAATCCAGAGGCAGAGGATGCAGATGACGTACTTGACATAA
>JALZFN010000227.1 GCA_030861545.1 Thermoproteota archaeon
ACCTAAAGGAGGTCACAGTCCCAGAAGCAAGCCCGATGGCTGCTCACGCTATCCTTAGAGCGGTCAGCTCATTCCAGCCAGACATTGTCATAATGGGTGCAACGGTGGACGGCCATTCGGTGTTTCAGGACCCTGACTTTTTGGCACTGGTAGATCAGTTCAACTGTCCTGTGATATTAGCAAGAGACTTCACCATACCTGGTGTGCATAGAGCAAAGTCTGCCATTATGAGAGTTCTTAATAATACTAGTCATCTGAGAAACCATCAGCTTTTTCGCTGACTTTTTTGCGCTCGTAGTATAAAAGCCCTGACCGGAGCTTTTTAGCCTTGTTCATATCTTGATTTGATCTCAGATTAATAGATGGGTCCAATAAAAAGTATTTAGAATTTAAGAGCCATACAATTAGATAAAATTTAAGATATAGAATGTGATCTGGTGTGATTAAAGCAAGAAAATTATTTCTGGCAACTATACATTTAGTTGCTAGAAGACGAGTTGGGCAGCGTCAGGATATCATCAAGTTCATGGCCAGAGACCATAAATTGCCCGAGATCATTTTGAGACATGCTTCTGTGAACAGTAGTCAAGGGAGAAAATATCCAGAATTTACCCTAACAGCCCTGCATAATATACAGGTAAGTCTGTCGTAAATTAAGATATAGCACTGGCGGTAGCGTTTCTAGGGACTATACGATAAATCCGTCCCTCGCTGCCACCCTCATTGCCAGTTAGCGATAGCACATACAAATATCCATCTGGTCCAGTCTCCAGATCTACCACACTTCCAAAATTCCTAGCAAAAACTGTAGCATTATACCCTTGAGGATTGTTTTCAATCCGGTCTCGCAATGGACCTCGGAGGTAAAGACCATTTCTCTCTTCATTTAAATGGAAATGTGTGATTCTTCCATCCTTAATGCTTCCAACAAAGATGTCGCTTTGGTATTTTCCGCCTAGTACCTTTGAGTCTAGAAACTCAATTGCAGTGGGATAAATAGGAATCTGCCAAACGAATTCCGGATCGCTATACTTGCCCCCCAGGCCTTGAAACCTATACGACAACTCTTCTATTAACCCAACAATGCTATATTTTGCCGCAGATAGCCCAGGGAAGTCTACCAAGTCTGAAATTTGTGAATTTGAAGCCGCCAATCCTTGAATCTTTCTCCAACCACTATTGAAGCCGGGCTCTACAAGATTTATTTCATCATCACGATCGGGTCCAATCTCCGTATCCCATAGGTTGCCATTTTCAGGGTCAAAATCAATTCCGAGGCTGTTTCTAATACCATACGCGTAATAAAGATCTAATACTGGACTACTGCCGCCTACGATATTCTGGACTGGCATTCCATCCTGAGTTAATCTGAGAATCCCGGCAGTGCCGTCTGGAAATAGTCCTTTGGGCGCGTTTTGAGTCGTAGTTAGATGTGTTAGCAGCTGACCTTCGGGCACAGGATCTTGTTGGTCACCTACAACCAAGTACACATTGTTATCTGGTCCAATCTTTATTTTTCCGCCATTATCATGCGAGGAAGCTGCAGGCAAGTCAAGCAATAGCTTTCCATTAGTTAGCTTGCCGTCGACAAGCTCGTACCTATAAAGACGATTCCCAAGAGGGTCTTGTCCCCCAAGGTCGTCTCCAGCTCCCAGTCTTGCTTCCGTATAATAAAGAAAAACATAGGTATGTCCTACGCCTTCAGCGATAGCTGTCCTAAGCATACCCCATTCATCCTTTGTTGCTACAGCTACATCTAAAAGTGGGTCTTTTAGGAGAGTTCCATTTACGACCCTTCTTACAGCTCCGCTGTTCTTTTCAAGCACCAAAATATCATCATCTGAGAGAAACTCCATATCTGTTGCAAGATTTAATCCAGTGGCCACAGTTTGGACAGTAAGACTCGGATCGCTAACATATGGAATGCTAGGCGGAGGGGCAGCATTAGGAGAAGGTAGCTCTTGAGCATAAACTGAAACCTGCGTCGAGAAGATGTAACCATCGCTAATTACGGAAACGAGCATCAACGTTAATGATATCTTTAGGAGCTTCATAGGGAGGGGATACACACGCTTCATTAATACACAATGAAGGTACAATCTCATGTATACATCTATTACGCATTAAGCATATGGAACAAGCGAAATGAACATGCTAGACTGGTATGTTTGCTACGGGTGTGAACACAGGCTCATGACTATTTATCTATGAATATAAAACCAACAGATTATCAAT
>JALZFN010000231.1 GCA_030861545.1 Thermoproteota archaeon
GGCGTATATTGCCAAGTGGTACATACCAAGACATTCCTATAAATTGGCTGAAGTAACAGATCAAAATTTAGATTTCTTTTAGTGTGCTTTCATCAAAGATATCGGAGCCATACCATCGATAGCGAAAATAATCAAGGCACCACTCATGAAAGACAGGGTCCAGACTAAAGAACATCATATTCATGTCAGTCTCCCCCTTTTGCGTTGGGAAAAGGACTGAGGCCTGTTTTTCATTCAGAATCACAGCAACCTGCACGCTTTCCACCATTCTTCTTTCTATTATGCCTTTACTCAGAAGCTCACTGTGACCAAGCTTTTTCAAAAGTTCCTTTCTGCCCTTTGGTATGATAACGTTCTTTGGAAAGACGTAGCTATATTTTACGCCTTCTTCTTTTACTCTTGTCACTGCAGGTTCGATTAGATCTATAGGAACCTGCGGCACAATTTCGTAGATGAATTGGTCAGCCTGACGATAAATGTCCTTCCAACGCTCAAGTATCGCGACAATGCCCTTTATGAACTCGCATTTGTCAAGTGCTCCAAGTCTCATGATGAACTTGATTGGGAGCTCGCCCAAAATATGTTCTGAAAAATACTCTTTGTACTTTGAGAGGTAGTTGAACGTGGGGATCTGCTTGATTATAGTGTTGCCAAAAGTGGTAAGCGAGAATACGCCATCCGGATCCTTCTCAATTAGACCTGCGTCCTGCAGGCGGTTGATATTGCGATGGACCTCCTGCATAGTGATGTCGAGATCTTTGGCAAGTTGCGACATCTTGGCACTTTTCATATTGAGCCCGAATATTATTGCCAGCCTCTGCCCACTTGCAAGTTCAAAGAAGGTCTTCTCAGTATTGGCAAATGTAGTCAGGGCGTCGTCGGAAGCATCAGGCATAGTATTGCATGAAACTAATCCATGTTTTAAACATTACATGCACTAGTAGCGATGACTGTGTCCGCTTTCTTCCTTAGTATGCGCACGGTTTGCTCTTTGGATGGTTATTATACCTAATATGATGAAGCCTGCGCCTATTGCCAGAAGGACATAGTCAGCTAAGAGTATCCGCGCCCAGGTGGCGTTCATAGTTGCTGCCCATAGGAACAGTAACGCCATTAATACAAGCGCGATACCTGTGATAGTTTCTCCATTAATCCATTGCTTCCTTGTGCCCCCGGTCATATGTCTACAGCACTGCGGGAAGGATTATTAAAATCTTCGACCACCCTTTTGCTAGAAAAATGCCCCGATGCTAGTGTTCACGAACCAGTGTGCCTCTGCACTGGTCGCAGACCTGCTCATCAATGTTTGACTCAATACTGTGGTGCACATCGCATATAATGAGCGTGTACCGCATGTAGTTACACAGCCCGATGAACTTGGCAAGTGTGCTTGGAGTATAGGCTTTATTTGTGGAGAGATCCCTACCAATGTCATCTATCATACGCATGACCTCCCTAACTGATTCAAGTTTTGATATAAGCTCCAGGTCTCCTCTTGTACCCCTGACATAGTTGCTGACTGCTGCCTGTGTGATGCCAAGAACCTTGGCAACGTCTTCCTCCTTGAGAGAGTATTCTTTGATAAGCTTCTTTGCAAGAATAGCTCTGACTGCAGGAATGAGTGATTTTGCTTCGATTTCGGAGGGCAGCAGCATTTATGGGTGCACAATAAAACTTGCTTTTTATTATATAAAGGTTCTTAACAACATTCATTCTTTATATCTGGCACAGAGTGATGAAATAAAAGATGAAGGCGGTCTTTGTAAAGGGGTCCAGCGCGGTTTCTGTGGATGATATCAAAATGCCTGAGATGACTGGCGTCGGTGACGTTCTTGTCAAAATGCGAGCATGTGGGCTGTGTGGCTCGGATCTGGAAAAGATCTATGGGGAATATAGCATGATGTCTGGCAAGCTCGGTCACGAACCAGCCGGTGAAGTCGTAGCAATTGGCAAATCTGTCAAAGGCTTTGCCTGTGGCGACCGAGTATTTGTCCATCACCATGTCCCCTGCTATTCTTGTCATTATTGCCTTCATGGCGACTATACGATGTGCCCTGCCTATCAGTCGAGCAATATCAACCCGTGTGGGCTGGCGGAACATTTCTTGGTGCCAGAGTGGAACGTATCAAGAGGTGGCTTGATAAAGCTACCAGACAATGTAAGGTTTGATGAAGCATCACTTGTTGAGCCACTTGCTTGCTGTATCAAGGCATGGAGGAAGTGCAGCCTTCATAAGGGAGACGATATCGCAGTGCTTGGGGCGGGTCCTGCAGGATTGATGCACGCGTTGTCAGCTCTGGCATTTGGAGCGGGCAAAATATTTGTCATTGATATAAATCAATTTCGCTTGAACTTTGCCAAGAAGTATGGCGTACGGGTGTTCAACTCTATTTCTCATCATGACTTTGCAAACAACATCAAGTTAGAAACAGATGGAAGAGGCGTAGATATTTGTGTCCTTGCGACAGGAAGCATGAAAGCACTAATGCAGTCATTTGACCTGACTCGTAGAGGTGGTAAGATAATGCTCTTTGGTGTCCCACCCAAAGGCTCGCAGCTGTCATACGATGTGAGTAAGCTATACTCAAGCGAGCACTCGCTGATCCCCAGCTACGCAGCGTCTGAAATTGAAACAAACCAAGCGCTCAGGCTGATAGCAGAAAAGCGCGTCGACTTCAAGTCGCTTATTACTCATAGGTTTGACATCAGCGAGGCTGCAGAGGCAGTTAGGTGTGCTCATGACGCCAATGATGCCATGAAAGTGATCATCACCACAGACTCGTGAAACTATATATAATAAAAATTGCCTGTCTGAGCTGTGATTGCACATGGACTGGGGAATGCAAAATAGGCTAGCCAAGATAATTCAATACAAAGATGGTCGTTGTCTTATGCTTGCAATTGACCATGGTTACTTTCTGGGGCCGACAGAGCGCCTCGAGGTTCCAAGGAAAACCATAAGCCCGCTTTTGGCCTACGCAGACTCTCTTATGCTCACAAGAGGTATCCTCAGGACATCAGTTGACCCTAAGTGGGATATTCCAATAGTGTTGCGTGTTTCTGGCGCAACTAGCATTATAGGCGAGGACCTTTCAAAAGAGACGATTACTACATCAATTGAAGAAGCAATCAGGCTTAATGCTTCATGCCTTGCACTTTCAATATTTGTGGGCGGCAAGTATGAGCATCAAACGCTTTCCAATTTAGCCAAACTCGTAGATGAAGGCGAAAAGTATGGAATACCAGTCCTTGCCGTGACTGCAGTCGGCAAAGAGATGAGCCGTGACGCACGTTATCTAGGGCTTGCATGCAGAATTGCTGCTGAACTTGGCGCACATATAGTGAAGACATACTATTGCGACAACTTTGAGCAGGTGGTTGAAGGATGTCCTGTTCCACTTATAATCGCAGGTGGCAGAAAACTCCCCGAGCCTGACGCGCTAAAGCTTGCATATGACGCGGTGATCCATGGCGCTGTTGGTGTGGATATGGGAAGGAATATCTGGCAGTCTGAACGGCCTATGGCAATGATAAAGGCAGTGCAGGCAATAGTACACAAGAACGCCGACTCCAAGGAAGCATACAACATCTTTTTAAATGAAAAGGATAACGACAAGCAAGAAGAGAAGGAAATGGACAACATGGTTAGAACGACACTCAGCCAGTAAGGTATCTTTTGATTAAATGGCAAGTTTAGATAAATGCTGGTGAACCATCCTCCACTGACCCTTTTTGTCTTTTTGAAGGACAATCGTTACCCTAGACGTGTTGTTGACGGATGTACCACGGAAGCTATAGTCGTCAATTAGGATGCCAGTTACTCCAAGTAAAAAAGTAGCAATTGCAATATCGCCTATTACCTCGGTGTTCAAGTTTTCGATCTTGAAGTCGTAGTCAGAGAGACTAGCAAAATGTAACTGTTCAAGCATAAGCGCTCTGTCAAAGTCGCGCCTATCGTATGGCGGCGAGTCGCCAAATTTCGTAAAGCGCGGATCAAGAAATTCCTCTATCTTTTCTATCTCCTTGGTCTGTGCAAGCTGAAAATATTTGTAAATAAAGTCTTTTATGCTAATGGAATCTGTAGATGTCATGATGTTCATTAGATACTAGCAGGGAAATTTTTATAGCTTTACAATTAATGGAGTATAAAATAATATAGATATCATTACATTACTGGTATAGTGAAGTTTGAGGAATTGCGTGACTCCAAAAGTCTTGCCAAGATTTTTTGGTCATGACCTCACCTGACTGCTCGCCGAGAAAATGCAGTTTGTACACTTTTTGATAATGTATACATACATACACCAAACCTATTTCATTGATACAACATGGCCCGTAGAGGAAGAGATTGTCCAGCTATAGTTGTTTATCATGCGATGTACAGAGCACAACTAATAATCTTTTTACATTACCTATCTGCATGTGCATTGCTAATGTGATCTTCTAATTCCTCTTTGTTGCGAGCTGTCAACCCACAGACATTACAGGTCCGCTGCTTCGGTGTCAGGTCCTCCGGCTCTTTTCCGCTTGTAAGGTCCAAGTATTGCTCATCAGATCTTGCGGCCTTTATTTCGCTGTAGTTGTCTTTATTCTCCTGACCTGAGTTTTTTCCTTCTACCATTATCTTATAGCATAATTAGTCTATATCATATCTTTATCTCTTGCCTTTTTGTGCGTTCAACAAACTAATATTATCCCTTTTAATTATTTGCTATAACAAATCCCCGAATATTGGGACGTTACGCTTAAATCCATGGTGGGCACGGGGATTAGGAATGAATATAACAAAAACGTACATTAATGCAGTAATAGCAGCGCTAGTAATTGCCACAGCCACAGCAGCAACCGCTTTTCCAAGTGTAGTCGTCCTTGCTACACCCCTGGCAGCTTCAGAACAGGCCGGTAATAGCACAACAACCAATGCAACAACGTCCACAGCAGGGCAACAGGCTTCTGTCTATATAAGCAAGCACGGCACAAATTCATATGCGATATCAGGCGAAATGTCTAGTGTTGGCAGCTTTGATACAACTTATCGAATTGTTGGCGAAACAAGTGCCATAAAGTCAGCAGAGAATCTAATCATAACTACCGTCGTGTCTGATTATAGTTCCTCTCCAACTATAGGATATGTAACTGTAGGCAATACCACTATGACTGTTGCAAATGCTACTACTACTCTTCCGAACCCGTTTGCAAGCCCACAGCAGATAGCTGAGAAAATCACAAACGAACTTAGAGGAGTCATTAGCGAAACAGAGAACAATACATCACAAGGCCAGCATGTTGAGATAAAGTGCGGATTTGGTATGACCTTGGAAGATATGCGATGCCACTACATTCCATTGCTTGCAGCAGCACAAGGGTAATAACTTTCAAGAATGAGGAAGAGCAGTATCAAGAATCCCTATATTTTTTATTATCTTATATTCAAAATAACTACAATCTAGCTAATTGAGATTGAATGGTTTTTGATGACAACGATCTAATTCAAGCCAATGCAATAACAATTTCTGGTGTTCTTATTCTTCTTACTCTCACCTCATTCTCAGGAAATTTTGTCACTGATTCTTCTTCTTCATTACCCTTGCTAGATAAGTCAATGATCGCTTCAGCAATAATCCCCTTTTATTGTATCAACAGTTTTACTACTCAATTTGCGATTGAATGAGGCTAAAAGAAATGACTATGCCAGAAAATTGACAACATGGGGATTGATATATCTCGCAGCAAGTGTGCTGCTTTTATTATGACTTGTATGAAAAAGAACGTAGTATCTATGTCTATGTCTACTCTTCTTTAAAAGATGGGATGTAACTTTTTTTGGTGAAACTCCGACTTATTATAGTAGGAATTTGAATCATGGCAATAATACAATTGAGTTGAGGATACTAATGCATATTCATGCAGTTTTCTACAAGTACATATACCATCGAATCACTTTTCAACAATGTGCACGGTTGGACGGGGAACGCGCAGCGGGTTAATCATTACCGTAGCATCGACTACAATTTCTAATACGATAAATAAAGAACTTTTAATATAGATCACAAGTCATTTTCTTCGTTGCTTGACTGTAAGTTCTTTTAGTAGATTTATCGCGTATTCCCCATAAGCTTTATAAATTATATCCCGCCACATTAACAAAAATGCCTCAGGCTGGCAGAGGATATTGTTGTGGGCATAAGGTTCATGTTCTGGTTCTGCTGAAGGTTGCTTAGGGAAATTGTGCTTCAGCAAGCAGGTGCTTATGCAATGAATTTGGTGAGAGATAGAATTGGGTGAAATGACAGGTGCACAAGCGTTGATTCAAGCCCTTGAGAAAGAGGGCGTAGACATAGTCTTTGGGCTTCCAGGAGGGGCCAACCTACCGATATACGACGCTTTGGTGGATGCGAACTTCAGGCACGTACTTGTAAGACATGAACAGTCGGCTGCTCACATGGCAGATGGCTACGCCAGAATAAAGAGAAAGGCAGGTGTGTGCTTCGCAACATCTGGTCCTGGTGCGACCAATCTCATCACGGGCATTGCTACTGCATATGCTGATTCTTCTCCAATTGTAACAGTAACTGGTCAGGTGCCGCTTGCAATGATAGGTAAGGACGCCTTCCAAGAAACAGATATCATTGGCGTGGCAAACCCCTGCACAAAATACTCATTCCAACCAAGGGCTGCTGTTGAAATTCCAGAAGTGGTCAAAAAGGCATTTTACATCGCCGAAAGCGGCAGGCCCGGCCCAGTGCTTATCGACATTCCTAAGGATGTACAGCAGGCAACAGCCGACATGAAATTTCCGGATCTCATTAAGGTTAGAGGATATAATCCGAACGTCGAGGCAGACCTTACAGACATGGTCAAAGCAGTTGAGCTCTTGCTTAAAGCTGAGCGGCCGATAATAATGGCAGGGGGCGGGGTAATTCTTTCAGGAGCTTTTTCGGAGCTCCAGGCCCTTGCAGAGCTTGTCAAGATACCGGTTGTTACCACCTTCAAGGGCAAGGGCGCATTCCCTGAGAACCACCCGCTTGCCATGGGACCTATAGGAATGCATGGTCACGCAGAAGCCAACAAGATAATCCTTGAAGCTGACTGCATCGTTGCTGTAGGCGCAAGATTTTCTGACAGATCTGTTGGAAAATTTGACGAATTTGGCAAAGGAATGAGCATAATCCACATGGACATTGACCCAGCCGAGATTGGAAAGAATAAGTCAGTCGACGTTGCCCTGATAGGCGACGTAAAGTCTTCGCTTCGTACTCTTATCAAGATGTTCTCAAAGAAGATGACTAAAAAAGACCCAGATAATCCCTGGTTAAAGCGCAGAAAAGAGCTCATAGATTATTATGCTGAAACCCTCAAGGATTACCCACGGGAGATAACGGCTAAAAAGTCACTTAAGAAATTACGTGAGCTGCTGCCAGCCAACTCCATCCTCACAACAGAAGTAGGTCAATGCCAAATGTGGGCGTCCCTTCACTTTGATGTGATAGCACCTGGTACGTTCTTTAGCTCAACTGGTCTTGGCACAATGGGCTTTGGGTTCCCAGCCTCAATAGGTGCCAAGGCTGCCAGACCAAATGTTCCCGTAGTTGATATCGCCGGTGATGGCTCATTCAACATGACTGAAAACTCGCTTGCAGTATCAGTGCTTGAGAAACTGCCAGTGATAGTATTTCTTATGAACAACTATATGCTTGGAATGGTAGCCCAGTGGCAACGCACATTTTACAATAGACGTTACAGTGGAGTACATCAGCACAACTGCCCCGACTACGTCAAGATAGCCGACGCATACGGCGCGCAGGGAATAAGGGTGGGCTCAATGCATGAGCTTGAGAAGGCAATCAAGGCAGCCCTCAAATCGGAAGTAGCAACAGTGATAGACATCCCAATTGATCCTGAGGAAGATGTATACCCATTCGTGGCACCCGGCACCAGTCTCAAGGATATGATTATAGGAGCATAATGGAAAAAATTGTCTACAACTACAGTCCAAAAGGGATCATGGTATATTGTGTCCGCATTGGTGGAAAATAAACCTGGCGTGCTCTTCAGGGTTACGAACCTCTTCAGGGCACGCAGTTTCAACATTGAAAGCATTACAGTTGGATCGACTGAGCAACGGGATCTCTCGCGGATGACGATAACAACAAACAGCGACGAAAAGACGCTTGATCAGTTGGTAAAGCAGTTGCGCAAGTTGATAGACATAATAGAGGTAAAGGTGCTTGATACGGATAAGACAGTGTATCGCGAGCTTGCCCTTATAAAGATCAAGGCTATTGACTCGACAACAAGAAGTGAGGTAGTCAACTATTCCACGATATTTCGCGGCAACATCTTGGACATTGCCAAGGAGACGATAACAGTTGAGATAACGGGCACACCGGATAAGATAGATGCATTTAAGAATCTAGTCGAGCAATATGGAATTGCTCAGTTGTCCAGAACAGGAGTTTCAGCTCTTCCAAGAGGAGGTGTAGAGACTTGAACATGTCCAAAAAATCATCGGACGACAGCGAAAGTGTTAAGATCTTTGATACTACTCTCCGGGACGGCGAACAGACACCTGGAGTGACGATCACACCTGACCAGAAGATTCAGATCGCGATCAGGCTTGATGAGCTGGGAGTCGATGCAATAGAGGCAGGGTTTCCAATAGTATCGCGTTGTGAGATGCAGGCTATCAAGGCGATAGTAAAACAGGGGTTGAACGCCGAAATTTTCGGCCTTGCTCGCGCGAATGAGATCGACATTGACACCGCTATCAAATGCGACCTGAAGTACATTCACACTTTCATAGCAACTTCCGATATTCACATGCAGTACAAGTTGAAGATGACGCGTCAACAGGTTTTGGAGAGGGCAATCAAGGCGGTAGAGTATGCGAAAAAACATGGCTTTCAGGTAGAATTTTCAGCAGAGGATGCAACGAGATCCGAGAGACAGTTCTTGCTTGAAGTGTTCAAGGCGGTAGCAGACGCCGGTGCGGATAGACTTGATATACCCGATACGGTGGGCTATGCAACGCCGCAATACATTGCCGATCTCGTAAAACAGGTCAAGCAAGCTACAAGGCTTCCAATAAGCATGCATTGTCACGACGATTTTGGCTTTGCCGTTGCTAACTCTGTAGCAGGCATAAACTCCGGCGCTGTATGTGCTCATGTCACGATAAATGGTCTTGGCGAGCGCGCTGGCAATGCATCACTTGAAGAATTCGTAATGGCACTCCAATGCCTGTACGGCAAGAAGCACAACATCAAGACACAGCTACTTTACGAAACTTCCAAGTTTGTTTCAAACACGATGGGCATAATTGTCCAACCAAACAAGGCAATAATTGGCGAAAACGCGTTTGGCCACGAATCTGGAATCCATACTCATGGCATTATCAACAACCCACTTACCTACGAACCTATAAGTCCTGAGCTTGTGGGCAGAAAAAGATGGCTTCAGGCTGGCAAGCATGCTGGTGCACATGGTATCAGAGCAATGCTTGAAGAATTTGGAATCAAGGCTACTGATGAACAGCTTCATATTATAGTGGAGAAGCAAAAGAATATCGCTGACAGAGGTGAGCCTATTACTACGGCTGGGCTGTTGTCAATAGCTGGCGAGGTGATGAATAATAACAAGTTTGAGGAAAAGTTCAAGCTCTACGACTTCCACATCGTCACTGGAATGAACATCATACCAACCGCTGTGGTAAGACTAAACGCCAACGGCAAAGATTTCATTGCATCAGACATCGGAGTCGGTCCAGTCGATGCAGCTCTAAAAGCGATACAAAAGATATCTGGCGAGATGGCCAATGTCAAGATAAGAGAATACAGGCTGGACTCAATCACAGGAGGCTCTGATGCACTTGCAGAAGTTACTGTCAAGGTTGAAGACAAGAATGGCAACATCGTATCAGCGCGCAAGTCGGGTGAAGACATCGTCGTCGCGTCGGTGCAGGCGATGATGGACGCAATCAACAAAGTGCTGCTAAAAAAGGTCCTCTATTCCGAAAGATAGATACCGCCAGTCTAAAGTGTGATCCACTTGACAAGATATAATATTTCCCTCATCAGGGGAGATGGCATTGGGCCGGAGCAGACTGCAGCAGCAAAAAACATCCTCGAAGCAATAAATGACAATTCTCAAACAAAATTTGACATACAAGAAGTCGAATCTGGCGACAGCGCTCTTGCCAAGTTTGGCAAAGCATTGCCGGAATGGGCAGTAGACATTATCAAAAAGTCGCAAGCGTGTCTGAAGGGGCCAGTTGGCGAGACTGCAGCCGATGTGATAATAGTTCTACGCAAGGCATTTGACCTCTATGCAAATGTCAGGCCGGCCAAGTCCTATCCAAATATCCCAAGCCTCTCAAACAAAGTTGACCTTGTTACGGTAAGGGAAAATACAGAGGATGTATACATGGGATGGGAGTTCAATACGGATGAAAACACAGTGGTAGCACTCCGAGTAATATCAGTGCAGGCCAGCAGGAGAATTGCGGAATACGCCTTCAAGACATCTATGATGCGTAACAACAAGCTTAGAGTAGTCGCAGTGCACAAGGCCAATGTCCTACGGAAGGGTGATGGGCTCTTTGCTGCGACTTGCAGGTCGGTTGCCAAGAACTACCCCAAGGTACAGTACAGTGAATTATATGTTGATGCAGCATCGATGAATTTAATTCGTAACCCAGAGGAATTAGATGTCATCGTCACCACTAACTTGTTTGGAGACATACTATCCGATGAAGCCGCTCAGGTAGTCGGAGGACTTGGCATGGGGCCGGCTGCTAACATTGGAGATCAGTTTGCACTCTTTGAGCCAGTGCACGGTGCTGCATTTGACATTGCAGGCAAGAATGCTGCCAACCCCTCCTCCATACTTCTGTCTGCAAAGATGATGCTTGAATGGTTATCTGATAAATATGGCGATAAGAACGCGATGGCAGAAGGTAGACGTATAGAAGGCGCCATTGTTAGCATGCTCAAGCAGAACAAAAAGACAAAGGATATCGGCGGCAAGCTCTCCACCACTGAATTTGCAGCACTTGTCAGAAACGCGATGTATTGAACGGCCTTTTCGTTTTGATTCAGCCGTCAAGACGTCAATGCCAGCAGACACAGCTACACAACTGAGCTAGAGTGCTGCGGACGTCTGTCTAATGCTATCTAACCATGTGACTTCATTACCGACAACTGGTTAGTGCATATCACGGACAAAAGATGTCAGTGCCCAGAATTGCCAATTCATTATCGGTATCTTCTTTGGATGGACAGACGAGTTGAATCTTATACCCAGGGAATATATCCACA
>JALZFN010000232.1 GCA_030861545.1 Thermoproteota archaeon
ACTAATGCCAAGTGTTCTTTTTAGCAGCTTACTGGCTATAGCCCCAGCCATCACAAGGGTTGCTGTCAGCCTGCCGGAAAACCTGCCACTTCCGCGATAGTCTGCAAAACCGCCATACTTCACCATAGCCGGATAATCGGAGTGTCCGGGCCGCGGAATATTCTTTATCATCTCGTAAGGTTTTGAATCCGAATCGTGGTTCCATATAAGCATGCATATTGGAGCTCCTGTAGTAAAGCCGTTGAAGAGGCCAGACAGGATCTCTACTTGGTCTTCTTCTTTTCTCTGCGTGGTTACGATTGACTGGCCAGGCTTTCTTAGGTCAAGCAGGGTTTGTACATCAGCCTCGTTTAGAGGTAGGCCAGCAGGACAACCATCTACAATTATCCCCACACAGCTTCCGTGGCTCTCGCCAAAGCTCATGGCTAAAAAACGCTCTCCTATTGTGCTGCCACCCATTTCTATTGAGAGCACGTAAGCCTGTTCTATATATTGGCTTTTTGTTATTCTCTGTCAGGCGCTGATGTGATTTTCGCCCCAAGTTGCTCCATATCGCCTACAAAGTTGGGATATGAAACATCCGCAGACTCAGCTCCGGCTACCATGGACTTTTCAGTTATCAGTGATGCGATCGTAAAAGCCATGAACAATCGGTGATCGTTATACGCTTCAAGTGATGCATTTCTTATAAGCGGAGGTGCAGTTATCTTCAACCCATCATGCAACTCTTCGACACGCGCATCAAATTTCACTAGCTCCTTTGCAATATTTGCTACTCTGTCTGTTTCCTTTGTCCTGGCATGAGCCACGCCCGTAATGGTGACAGGACTTTTTGCCTTGAGTGCGAGTACCGAAAGCACCGGCAAAAGGTCAGGTGTATTGGATAGATCAAAGTCTCCACCTTCTAATCGCTCAGCACCTTCGACCAATACTTCTCCTTTTGCCTTATCCACGTTTACGGAGCATCCCATATTCTTTAAGATATTAATAATATATGAATCACCTTGGGGCAACGTGAAGTTCAGACCATCTACCTTGAGTTTTTCTCCGGCCAGCGCGCCAGCGGCAAGTATAAGTGCCGCAGTGGAAAAGTCACCGGGGACATTGAATTTTGTAGCCGAGTATTCTGCATTGTCGATGTAATATTCCGACATATCAGGATTATGATCGATACACACACCGAAATGCCTCATTATAGCAAGTGTGGCACTGACATACGGCTTGGAGACAAGGTCGCCCTTTACTTTGATTATGGTGTGTGAATCAGCGTAAATGCTTGCAATGAGTAATCCCGAAATGAATTGACTAGAAATGCTCCCGTCAACTAGCGCCGTACCCCCTTTTATGCCGCCCCCCTTTACTATGAGCGGAGCAGTACCGTTTTGTTTTGTGGAATACGCATCGACGCCAAGCTGTACAAGGCCGTCTAAAATAGGCTGCATGGGTCGTCTCCTGAGGCTTTGGTCGCCAGTGAGTACTGTGTAACCTCTCTTTACAAGCCCAGAGATGGCAGTCATTATCCTTATTGTGGTTCCCGAGTTCTCGGCATTTATTACGTTTTCTGGCGGATTGAGCCAATCGCTCCCTTTTACTGTGAGAGTTGTCCCTTCATGCTTAATATCAGCTTCGAGGGCACAACAGCCAGCAACAGTAGCAAGAGTGTCGCGTGCCATCAGCGCGTTTGTTATTGTCGACTTGCCAGGGGCCAGTGATGCAATAGCTATTCCTCTATGACTATAGCTCTTGCTCGACGGACAGTGTGCAGTGCCGTGTATCTTAGACCTTCTTACTAGTACGCTAACCATCTACGATCTCCACGTCTGCCTTCTGATTATTAACTTTGGAAAGGATAATCTGCCCTTCAAATTCTGATAAAGCCCGCCGGATCTGTTCTATTCGGTCCCCGCAAGCCAGGGCGGCAATTGAGGGACCATTTCCGGATATGCTCGCTGAAAGGGCTCCATTCTCCAGTGCAACCATTACCGGTCTATACGTTGATGATAGCGCGGCTGAGGTAAGAACACCATTAAGCTTCATGGCCTTCCAATATTGGCCGGCCTCTGCGAGCCTGAAAGCATCCATGAAGATATCAGACAAGTTCCTCAACTTGAGTACATCTCCTCTTGCCTTATTGCGTGGCAGAAAAATGATTGCAGACAGACTCTCCGGCGCCTTTTCACTGAGGATTAGGCGTCTCGAGTAGTTGTCTGTCACCGTAAACCCGCCAAAGTAGCAAGCAGTTGCGTCGTCGTATGCCCCGGTCAAAGAGACCCCGCCGTCAAGTGAGGAGCGAACGGCTGATTCAATGACTTTATAATCGTCAACACTGTCCTGGTTTGCCAGCCTGCTGCAGGCAAGCGCCACAGCATTTGACATGGCGCTCGAACTTTTCAGCCCATAACCAATGGGGATTTCTGAATATACTTTTATTGTAATCATACTAGTTTCGATGATCTCTTTTGGCATCGTGTTACGAATGATATTGTTTACCAAACTACCGCTGTTCTTGCCGCCGGGAAACCTAATGCCCTGCCCTTTGCCGAGTTCAACTTCCGCTGTAACTTTTAATGAAATGCCGAGAGCTGACCCCTTGCCTGTCGCTATGGCATTCACTATTGAAATCGCTCCGTGCATTATCGCTCTTGCCTTTCGCGCTGTTGTCATACGGGTTCACCAAATATTCCAAGCAGGTTTTTTTTCATGGCTTCTATTGGTGGCGCTAATCCAGTCCAGATCTCAAACGCTCTTGCTCCTTGGGCAATAAGCATTTCGTAGCCATACACGACGTGAGCTTGTGCCTGCTTGGCATTGTCGATCAAGTCGGTAACCATGGGCTTGTACACTATATCGTAGACTATGCTCCCTTTATTGATATGCTGATAATCAATCAAGCTGGTCTCGTTATTCATTCCATGTATTGTTGCGTTCACTATTAGATCAGACATAGAAGAGACTTCCTGCACCATCTGAAGTGGCAGCGCCTCGCTTTTGACTCCAAGGCTACTTCCTATGCTGGCAAGCTCTTTTGCTCTTTCAAGATTTCGGTTTGCAATCGCAATGTTGTTAATACCGTGCTCTTGCGCAAGCGCGGCAACTACAGCGCGAGCAGAGCCGCCAGCCCCAAGTAGGAGCACTTTCATGCCCCGAAAATCAACCTTCCTCTTATGTAGAGGTTCTATAAAGCCATAGATATCCGTATTGTATCCTTTAAAAATTCCGTTAGTGTTGTTAACGGTGTTTACTGCCGCGACAGTTTTCGCTGTGGCATCTAGCTCATCAAGGTAATTTATCACTCCTATCTTATGTGGGACCGTAACGTTGAAACCAGCAATGTTTATGCTGCGTAAGGACTCGATCGACTCTTTCAGCTCACCTGTTGGAACCCTAAATGCTATGTAGGTACAATTGAGCCCCAATGCCGCAAAAGCGGCATTTTGCATCGATGGTGATAGCGAATGATGAATTGGGTCTCCTATAATGCAATAAGTCTTAGTTGTACGCTGCATCGCTCACTAAGGATAGTGAGCCAGCCAATCATATATACCCTGGAAGAAACAACAGTATGCGAAGCTCGGTTCGGATATCTCTGTTATAACGTGCTGAGGGGGAGATCCAGAATAGTCATGTGTATCGTACTTCCGGCTATCTATTGATAGAGAATAACTGAAGAAAATAGAACCAGGAAAAGCTACGCTTTTCCATAGGTTATCTTGTCATACAGCTTTTTGATTTGGATCAAGGTTAACTGTCCTGGCGCAAGAACCCTCTCTAAACTTGCGTAAGTGAATGGCGCGTTGCCTACAAGCGTGCATAGCACCCGTGATATCACTCCGGCTTCGCCCATTGCAAAGAAGATCGGATGTAATTCGACAGTCGTTTCATTGTACATTTCGAGCAACCGCAGTGCATCTTCGATACTCTTTGCTGTTGTGACTACCTTGACATAGTTGCTATATGTCCTCATCTCTGACAGCATGTCGGCGATCTCATCATTTGGAGGGGTTTTTTCAAAGTCGTGCCAAGAGACCAGTATGCGACTCCTTTGCTCTTCTAGAAAGTCCGCCAGCTCATCATTTTTTTTCAGGGTGTCAAGCTCAATATCAAGAAGCATCGGCTTGAGTTCCGCGAACGTAGCAAGCCACTGTAAGCGATTCTGCTCGCTGCCAGCAAACTTTCCCCCCTCACTGCTTGATCGGAGCGTAAAGATTGCTCTATCCTTAATATCTTTTGAAGCTTGGAGGGCTTCTGCTAAGAAATCAGCCTCAAGGAAGTCGAATCTAATCTCTACATAATCGGCTCCAAGAATAAAGGCACGATGTGCTTGTTCTTTAATCGATATCACATTGTCTGGAGCTATAGATACGCAAATCTTGGCGGCCAAGGCACCCGCTATACATGCAGCTCAAATTAATTGTTTAGTTATCCAACGCCCGCAGGCGGAGAGCTATGGGTGCCGTGATCTATCCTCTTATGAGCTTCAAGAAGTTCCGCCGAGTCAAAAACCCGGCCACAAATGCTACATCGGTGCTGTCGTGGAGTTTTAGAGCCCGTCGTTGCAGCCGACATAATCATGCTAAGTAGTCGCAGCTTATTAAAGATGTGATATTGGCACAAATACTACTGGCGGTGAGAACGCGTTGATTACATATCACGACGGCTTTAGCGTCTCTCGTACTCGTGGCCATAATTGAGAACAAGAAGTTTCAAAAAAAGTGACGAGCCTAGACAGGCGCCGCTTCTTCAAAGGCTGGCGCAACCTGCTATAG
>JALZFN010000289.1 GCA_030861545.1 Thermoproteota archaeon
CAAGGTTGGAATCGTTGAGGGGTCAGATTGAGCTTGCTGCGGCAAGAGTAGAAGAAAAAATCAAGACGTCCGAATACAAAAAGAATTCTAACGATTCATCTATTAATTTGCTAGGCTCAGAGATTTCCGCTAGTGTGAACCGGATTGCACAATTTGAAAAGGTGCTTGAAACTGAAAGGATAAAACTGCATGATATGATCAAGCGAACTGTCCAGCTTGTAGACGTGAGAGAAAACCTTGAAAAAGAACTGGCCGAAGCTACCCGTTTACTACCACGCGCACAGGATCTTGCAAATAAGTTTGAGGAGCGGTCCAGCATCGCGAAGAACGCCATGAGTGAGGATGTTGCAATTGCTGAATTAATGAAAGAAAAAGAAAAGTTTGGCATCATTGGCCTTGTGCATGAAATAATAAAGTGGGACAAAAGCTACGAGCGGCCGATGCTAGCGGCGGCCTCGGAATGGATGAAAGCCTTTGTAGTCTACGATATTCCATCGATGATTCTGATAGCTGCCTATGCCAAGGAGCGCAAGCTACCGCGCCTTAAGATAATTCCACTTGATGTGGTGAGCCGCTTTGAGAAAAAGCAAGAGCTGCCCAACGATGATATTAACATAATCGGAACATTGTCAGATTTTGTACAATCTGACTATGATAAATTGAGACTATTTCTCTTCTCAGACACATTGCTTGTAAGGAATTCATCTAGCGCATATTTGTTAGCCAGGCAGGGTTACAGGACTGTGTCAGCTGATGGAGAGCTTTTCGAGCCTGTTGGAGGCTCGATGTCTGTTGACTTTGGCGGAAGGATCACTGATATGACAAAGGCTATACTTTTTGGGGAGACAGTCAGGAATCTCCGTACAATGATAGCAAAGCTCTCCACGCTAATCGAGAAAAAGAACAGTGAACTTCGGGAAATTTCGCCCCAGATAAGTGCTTGCGAATCCGAAAGAGTCAGGCTGGAGCTTCTTATCGCAGATTTTCAGAGAAGGATTAGCGAAGAAAAAGAAGCATCGGAAACGAAAAAAAAGGCGATATCGCAGTTCAACTCAGACAGCCTAACCCTACAGTCAGAAGCTGACTTCCTGACCGTAGAGCTTAAAAAATATTCAAGGAGGCTTAAGCTTCTGACGCCTGCTCTAGAAAAGCTATCATCAATGTTACTGGGCCTAGATGACAAACCTTCAGGCAAAATTGAGCTTGATGTTAAGAACATCGAGCATCACAAAACAATCAAGGCAATAGAAGCAGCTAACATCGAACTTGGCCAGACGATATCGATACTCAGTGGGCTTGAAGCCAAGTTGGAACTTGACACCCAGCACCGAAGCGAGATGGACAGAGAAAATGAGCGCCTTGCCCTTGAATTTGAAGAGCGCAAGCGCCAAATAGAAGAGCTGCGCACGAAGTCACAATCGTTTGAAGCAGAGCTCAAAGGCCTTAGGGATCAGGAGCAGCAGCTCATTGCTTCTTCGGGAAGTACCTATGGAGTACTGCAGGAATATGAGCGAGAGATAAAGGCACGGTCAGAAATAGAGCGTAAACTGTCAAGGGAGCACAATATAATAGAGCGTGAGTCAGCTTTACTTCGAAAAGATATCGCAGACTTTACTGCGGAAGAGTCCCGCCAGATAAACGATCTTCTGCAGCTTGGCTACAAAAATATCCTTGACGAGATGGATGATGTTGATATGGCAATCAAAGAGTTGACTGACGAATACGAGGCACTCAGGCCGAGAATCAACCTACGCGCAAACGATGCTTACATGCAAGTAATGGATGGCTACCGTGGCATGTCAAGTAGACGCAATCAGCTTGAAAGCGAGCGTAATTCTATTATATCCTTTATTGAGCAGATAGTAAAAGAAAAGGAGAAGGTCTTCTTAGATGCATTTCAGAAAGTCGATAGCGACATACGCGCCACATTTGGGAGAATGACAGAAGGCTTGGCTTGGCTCGAAATGGAAAACCCTGCAGATATATTTTCAAGTGGCGTCATGCTGCTGGTGCGGTTCCCAGGAAAGACTGTCCCACGCGAGTCAACGACCCTGTCGGGAGGCGAAAAGACGATTGCTGCTACTGTGTTCCTGCTGGCACTACAATCCCTGAAGCCCTCGCCATTTTACTTGATGGATGAAGTAGATGCGCATCTTGATGCCGATAACACTGAGCGACTGTCAAAGGTGCTGCTAGAACGCTCAAAAGATAATCAGATAATCATGGTCACGTTGAAGGACTCTACTGTGGCCAAAGCTGCCCTTATCTATGGCATCTACCCAAAGGAAGGAGCCTCGCAGGTCATAAAATACAAGAATCCTGCACAGGTGCCTGTCGCCCATTAAGAACAGAAACAAGCTGTAAATACTTACAGCATATATCTAGTATTTACAGTGGCAATTAGCTTGCAGCGGCCTAAGAGAATCCTGACGATGTCATTTGTAGTGACTGCCGTAGTAGCGATTGTCGAAGTAGTCGGTGGCATTTTAAGCGATAGCATTTCGCTTGTAAGCGACGCGGTCCATGTGTTCACTGACGTGATTGCGATTGGGCTAAGTCTTTTTGCAATAACAATGGCTGCAAGGAGCCATTCTGGCGCAATGACGTTTGGCTACCATAGAGCTGAGGTAATGGCTGCGCTTGCAAATGGCATAGGTCTTGCGGTAATATCCGTGTGGATTATGTATGAAGCATTTTTCCGTGTTTTGTTGCCGCGCACGATAGATGCACCGCTGATGTTGCTGACAGCTGGTATTGGTCTTGCCGGCAATTTGGTAGTTATCTTCTTGCTAAAGAAGCAAGCCGGCAAGAGTATAAACGTTCAGAGTGCGTTCGTCCATGTTGTATATGACGCATTATCCTCTGTCGCGGTCATCATCACCGGCTTTGTCGCTCTCAATACCGGCATCACAATCGTGGACCCACTTGTCGCCTTTCTGATAGCAGGATTGGTGGCAAGGGGAGCTTATTTGATTGTGCGAAGCAGCACCCACATACTACTTGAAGGCGCTCCGCGCGAGCTTGATATTTTGGAAATAGCAGGCACTCTCAAACAGCTAGAAGGCGTGGTAGATGTTCATGATCTCCATGTCTGGACAATATCTACAGGCATGGACGCGCTGAGTGGCCACGTCGTAGTGCATGATCAGATGCTGAGCGAATCAGGCAAGCTGTTATCTGAAATAAAAAAGCTGTTGGGCGAACGCTATAATATAACTCATACTACTATACAGCTAGAGCATGAGAACGAAATATCATTCAGGCGGACAGTAAAATGAATATCAATCGTTTTTAGTCCAGCTAGGGGCTCTCATGAGCAGTTATTGTTACCAGGCTCTACAACTCGCTTATGTGAAACTTAGACATGCAGCCGGTGCATTCGTATATCTCGTCGCCAATTGGACCGGACACATTGAACTTAACAATAGTAGTGCATTTTGGACATCTTCCGTCCACTCTTCGAGATTTTCTTGCGGGCCTTGTAAGAGTTTTTCTTCTTCTGCTACCCATACACGGGCAAGAGAAGGCGCCGCCGATTTATAAATTAAGACATATTGACTGACTAACTCCGCTTATTCATTTGTCTTGATGATGCTGTGTAACTAGGCAACTCTTTACAGATTAATACAAATAAGAAGATTAATGCACATAACTCCTTTGAAAGGTAGTCCTTATTCTAAAAGAAACTATCCAGCTATTTTACAAGCGATATACTATATCCTGACCTACCTAACCTCTATAAAAAATCGTTTCAGGATGATCGAATCAAATACAGAGACAAACTTTTCCAGAGAACTATGCGATAATTATCATGTGAAAGTGGTACCGCTGGCTAAATTTCAGTTTACAATATATTGCCTTATGACGTCATAAAATGACACATGATTTTGCCCGAGCAATGCTCCGCCAAATTCGAGGGGAAGGAATGTCGACTGAGTCCATCATACGTCATATCAGTAAAGTCACACGAGGGCGAATACATGCTTGCAGTAGTATGTGAGGACCACAAAAGCGCCATTGAGGCCCGTCTCATTTCGATGCAAGATGCGAAGAAGATACCGCGTGGCCGTATATACTTTGACCCTATTAAGGCAGTAGTAACTGACTGCGCGATGCGTTATAATGAAGACTATATCGAACTGAACGAAGGAAACCCTGACTAGGACAAAAAAGAACTGCTATGGCTCCTTTTTGCTTTGGTCATCGCTATCACTTTTGTTATCTTTATAATCATCTTCATGTTCTTCTTCCTCGCTATTTTTCAGTGCCCAAGGAAACCACCTCCCAATAATCTTTGCCCAATCTATCTTGAGTGAAAAGTATACTACGACTGCAAGTGCTATAATGCTCACTATCGCTGCGGCTATAAGTGACGTTGTATTTGTCGTGCCCGCTGAGAGAATATCTTGGACAAAGGGTCTCCCTAGAAAGATCGAGCCCCATACAATGAATTGATTCATTAAGAATTTGCCAGCAAATGTGGCTGTTGCAAACTTCCATGGACTGTACTTAGCAAGTCCAAGCGGGATATAGACAATATCATCAGGTATTGGAGTAAGAGCCGCTATGAATGCACCGAACCAACCGTACCTACTTACAAGATTTTGTAATGGGCGCATCCTTTTCTTTGTCTTACTGCTGAGGATTTTTCGGCCATAATAGCTTATGAAAAAGATTATAGTCTTGGCTGCCACTACGCCAAGTGCGCTGACAAGTGAGATTATGTGGGGATTGAAATTAGAATTGAATGAAGCCGTTATTATGAGTGGAAAATACGGAATTGGTACAAATGGGATAAGGCTGAACACAAAGCTGATGACGAGAATGCCAATGTATCCTAATTCCGTATCAAATGGAAACAGATCTTCAAGGGTCACCAATTAGTATGCCCTTGCATATAATGCTGACTTCTTGCCCTCCCTGCCGCAATATATGCAGGTGGCTGGTTTTTCTTCCTTTTGGTAAAGTGGTATAACGCGAATGTCTGCACCTGTCTCTTCCTTTATCTTCGCTTCACACTCCTCTTGGCCACACCAGCCGGCGAGAACAAATCCACCCCTGCTCTCCAGTATTGATCTAAACTCTTGGAAATCGACAGGTCTGAAGGTGTTCTCATTAAGAAATTTCGCTGCCTTTGACAATAGGCTGTCCTGTACCCCGGCAAGAAGGGAATTTGTGAGCTCTACAAGCTTGACCCGTTCGATAACTTTTCTTTCCTTTGTGTCGCGCCTAACAAATTCAACCTGTTGCTTTTCAATATCCCTTGGTCCAATGTTGATGCGCAGAGGCACCCCCTTCATCTCCCACTCATAGAACTTCCAACCCGAAGTATATTCATCGCGGTCATCTACGTATACTCTTATGCCGGCGCGCCTTAATTCACATTCTATTTCATTTGCCTCTTCCATGACGCTTTTGACGTCCCTGTCCTTATGTATAGGCACTATTACTACCTGGATCGGTGCGATCTTTGGGGGAAGAATTAGCCCAGTGTCGTCACCGTGAAGCATTATTAGCGCGCCTATGAGGCGCCACGAAATACCCCAAGACGTCTGCCATGCGAAATGCTCCCTGGTGTCCTTGCCAAGATATTTTATTCCAAAAGGCTTTGAAAAGTTCTGGCCGAGATGGTGCGATGTCCCCATCTGGAGCGCCTTACCTTCAACGGGCATTAACCCTTCAAGTGTGATTGTATACTCGGCCCCAACGAATTTTTCGCGGTCGCTTTTGTAGCCTGTTATAACTGGTATGGCAAGGTAGTTCTCTATTAGATCCTTATAAATGTCAAGAATCATCTTGACTTCCTCCTCGGCTTCTTGTTCGGTAGCGTGTACAGTATGGCCTTCCTGCCACAAAAACTCTGAAGTCCTGATCAAAGGCTTGGTAGATTTGATCTCGGCTCGAAGAGCTGTATTCCAGAAGTTGATCTTGAGCGGCAAATTGCGATAGCTTGTTATCCACTTTGAGAATACAGAGTATGCAAGTGTTTCAGATGTCGGCCGCAGTGCTAACTTTTCATCGAGCTCTCTATCTCCAGCTTTAGTAACCCAGAAGACCTCAGGCGTGAAACCTGCAAAGTGATCTTTTTCTTTTGTCAGCAGGCTTTCTGGTATCAGTACAGGCAAAAAGCCGTTCTGGTGACCGGTATCTTTAAGCCGCCTGTCTAGAATTTCTCTTATAGACTCCCAAATAGCATAACCGTAGGGGCGAAGCACAATGAATCCTTTGACAGGAGTATAGTCTGCAAGGCCCGTCTTCAGGACGACTTGGGTGTACCACTCGCTAAAGTCAACATTTTTCTTCACTGTTATCCCAGCTGCTTCTTTCTGTGAATGCAAGGTGACATTGGCAAAACAAATAGCATTTATGAAGTTTTTTATGAGAGGGATTGTGGAAAAGTTTGTTCTAAATTCTCGCTCCTTTTGGCCCCTAACATATTTTATCCTAATAGAGGTACGCCTTGTACCCCCCAAATTGTGGGTGCATATGTTTGGCTGCCAGCTCCTGAAGCTGCGGTGATTGAAAAAGAAGTATTCGTGCCGGAAGCTGCCCAAATCCCCCTTTTCCAGAGAATTCCAGGACAAGAAGAGCCCAGTCAAGGAAAGAACACTAGGAAGTTATCTTGTTAAAAGTCATGAAAATCATGACAAGTGCAGCATATTCCCAGCAACCGCTAGCTTTTCTATATTTATGTCAATTCAAGCTCACTCGAATCGTCGTTCTCTACCTGAAGATTATCTAGGTTCTACCTGCCTATCAGATACCGATTCTTTTTAATACCTCTCTCACCTTTGGGTAAATCTTCACGAGCTCTCGTAATCCACAAGATAAATGTTCATCATTTGCCGACAGAAGCAATGGGGAATGTTTGTGATATTCTCTACTCCATTATCTATGTGGGTTGTTATTGACATGGGGCACTTTCACTTATGCTGGCCTTAATTCTATATAATATAAAATTCATTTAATAGAGTTAGGTCACCTGGAAGTAAAAAGAAGATCAACGGAGTAATAAGCTCTATCTGCGATATTAGGATTGACTTAGAAATTACCCGCAACCAACGTAAAAAGGGACGCTTAAAGAGGCTCCCCTTTACAGTAAACCTTGCCCATGGGCCTGCTGAAAAAGTTCCTGCACACATAGCATTGAAGAAAGCCTATCTCTCTGTTCAGGACAGGACAGTCAACTGCCTCCAACTTCATGCGCTTAAGCATCTTTGGGCTTACACCCTTTATTTTCAGTTTACCCTTCTCGTCCATCATGCCGGAGGCCTGCAGCTCAACCTTAGCATCGTCTGTTATCCTGACCGGTTTTTCCACCTGCTTGATGGGAACGACATACTTGATACCTTCTGGGGCGGCCTCGCTGATCATTATCGAAAACACCTTACGCAGTGCTGATATATGACCCTTTCCTAGGCTCTAAGCAAAATCGCTGATCTTTCTCTGACTGGTGAATAGCTTCCAAATCCGACTTTTTTCTGTCACCTCATTTTTTGAAACTGATATAGAAGAACAGGCATACGACAATGCGCGGTCAAGGCATTCAAACTTTTGCGGCTGCCCTTTCAGAGCCTGACGTACTCCTTCTCTAATTTGCCATACGCCAATCGGCATAACATATTCGGGATGGATTTCGCGGATTACTAGGGCTGCGGCCTTTTTATTGCGACGCGCGAGATGCTCTGCTACTCCGAGGCGTGTCGCAAAATATGCTCCCTCAGTCGTTGGGTTGTGGTTAAGTCCTCTTGCATCCTCATAATCAATAGCTGCAGCCATCTGGCCATTGTTTGTAAACCAGCACTCCATCATTTCAAAACTCCAGACATCATCCGGTATCAATATGACCGAATAGTAGTTGGCAAGGTGCGAATACTGAGTCACTTCAAACAGGTCGATTGTAGGGTTAGTTTCATTAGTCTTTACAAGCACGCCTGAAACAATATCATCTGTTGCAGTAATGCTCCACCTAGTAGGCACCAGCTTGCGATTCTTCGCTAGTCCCAGCATCCCCATGCTCAGGACTCGCTGGATGATGGTTGTTTCTAGTCCACGTTTGTACAATTTCATTATGGCATCTGCAGCCCGCATATCTGTATCATAGTATACTTCTTCGATGTGATGGTCAGCGGACATTGAGGATGCTTTAAAAGCTCTCAGAGGCCCAGCTGGCCCAAAAGGCGTGACTCCACTGTCGAGCCGAAGCTCTTCTCTCTGGTATACGTCTGACAGTGGTTTTTTTTCAAATATTGCCTCGCTTTCAGCAGGTCGCTCTGACATAGCAAGCTCCTGGATGGTTTCAATGTATCTGCCAGAGATGTCCTGTACATTGATATTCATTGTGCCAAGCACAAGTGAAAGACGGTAATTCACTATTTCTTCAAGGCTCTTGCCCGCCCAGAGCTCCGTCTTTTCTAGAATGGTCGTATCCTGATGCTGTGGAGATATCATCGGCCCTACCCTGACAGTCGGGTAGCCGTAATGGCCTACAAAGAGTGAAGGCGGACTAGAGCCAACCAATGTATCACCCAAAAGTTTATCCGAGTTTGCCCTAAGAAATCCTATCCAGTTCTTCCCTAGCTTTTTCTTTATCTCGGCTGCAGACGACATTGTGATACAATTGCATGGCAGCGCATTTATAGCATTAATGAATTCGGTACTGCCTGATAGTAGAGATCATCTTATGGACCCGCTAGATAAGACAGTTCTTGCCGCCTTGTACTCAAGCATGTTGGATCCTTCAACTGCAGCCAATGAAAGACTAAAGGCCCGGTTGCCGATAAGTCAAGAACTCTACAATTCTAGCGTGAGCAAACTCATTAAAATCGGGATGGTCGAAAAATCCGATCCGACCAAGCTGACATTTATCGGCCGTGATGCCCTGAAAGTCATTCTAGTAGGCGGAGTGTTTGATCTCATTCATCCAGGTCACATCCATACGCTCAAAGCGGCAAAAGCAGAAGGTGACGTACTTGTTGTCATCGTGGCACGGCAGTCCACTGCGCAGAAGATAAAGAAGTATAGAACGATCTACCATAATGAAGAACTCCGCAAAGATCTCGTCACTTCACTCAAGTTTGTAGATCTTGCACTGGTTGGCAAAGAGGGGACGCTTTATGATACAGTGGAGTATGTCAAGCCAAACGTCATCGCTCTTGGCTATGACCAAGCGCACAGTGAAAAAGACATCGCCGAAAACTGCAAGAAACGGAACTTGAATGTCCAGGTTATAAGATTATCGACTCCAATACCCGGATCAAAAAGCTCAAAAATAAAGGAGGAGCTGGGCGACTCGATCTATCGTATCTAATCGAGATGCACCTGCACGTGTATTCTGTCGCCATTTTTAACACCGGCTGCTCGCTTGATCGATATCGGTGCTATCACTTCAAGCATACTGTCATCGTAGTGTGTTCGTTCAAGCACAAGAACAGCCGCGTTTCCAATCGCGCCGTCGTTTATTGTAGCGCGATAGCACTTAACCCAGCCATAAGTTCGGATGCCGTCGCTAAACCCATTGATGAATATCGAAGGATGCTTATCAAGCTCCAGCCGGGCGTTCATGTATATCTGATCAGTTAGCCGAATGTTTAGCGTTCCGAGGTACGGCTCGTAGCCTAATTTTTCTTTGAACTGCTTTCTATATCCCTCCAGAGACATATAATATGCTCCCTCACCCATACCAGAAACGACGTTGCCTTCAAATTTGATTGCAGTCGGAGCTGATTCAAGAGCAGCTCTTAACGATAAAAAGAGGTTCTGTACCTTAGAGTGGCCTTTGTCGGTAACCTTAACTGCAAACTTTTGCCCTTTTTTTAGTCTCTCAATGTAACCCGAAGTTTCTAAATCGAGCAGCTGTTTTGATGCTGCCTGTTGTGACCTGCCTATGCTCTTACCAATTTCAGAGGTTGTTACCTCCACGAAATTTTGGTGAGCTCCCTTTGAAAGAAGCTCGATCAATGTGATTATATGCTGCAGCTTAATTTCAGGCATTTATCACTATTAGTTGCTTACTCCCATGTCCTCAAATGTCCTAATTCGGATATCTGCCGGCTTTTTCAAATCTGTCATCCGATGGCCAACAACGTACTCGATGCCTGCTTTGTCGGCTGCATCGACGAGTCTCTGAGTGACAATACCATCGACTACCAGCATCTTGCCTCCCTCGGCACTATTGAGCCTCTTAATGACTTCAGAGACCGGCACCTTAAGGAGGGTTTTCATAGAGCCGTCTAGCACAACAGCCTCAAGCGTTTCGTTTATTTGCGGATATACCTCCCGGATCGCAGAGAGTATCTCTGGGCTATCCTCTGCTAAATCCTCTTTTGATGGCTGCGATGAGTGTGGAGCTTCTTGCTGCGATGACTGTGGAACGCCGTATTCCTCTCTTGGCTCTCTCTCTTTTCTAAAGTGTCTTCTGTCATAATGTTGTTGCTGTTGCTGTTGCTGCTGGTAATGATGATGATATGGCGGATGCTGCGAGGATGCCACCTCCGGCGAGAAGGCGGATTTTAGTATTTCGGATATCTCAAGCGGAGTGCATTCTTCAACTTCCTTGCCGGGTGGAGCCCTGAGTACCTTGTCTATCTTGACCACACCATGCAACTCTTTTAGTATCAGGTCGCCTGCCCGATCACCATCCAGAAAAGCTACTACACGCTTACCATCTGTAAGTTTTGTCACAGATTCATCAATCCTTGCACCTTCTATTGCGATTGCGTTGTCATAGCCTGCGCGTAAAAGATTGACGACATCCGCTCTACCTTCAACCAGTATTATCCAGTCGGAGTCAAAGACTCCAGTGCCACAGGCCAGCTGAGCCTTGCCAAAGCTTGTAAGCTTGCCAGGCTTACTGGCATCGTAAACATCCTTGAGCATTTCTTCTCCTTCACTTATCGTTCTTGTCGCCCAGTCCTGTACTATCTTCTTGGCGCGGTCGACGATGACCTTTTTCTTTATAGCTCGAATGTCATCGATTCCAACTAAGCCGAACTTAGCCGGAAAGGGGCCTACCTTATCTATGCTCTCTATTGCTGCGGCAATAAGCGCAGCAGTTGAGATGTCTGTGCTCATAGGAATAAGCGCATCGCCCTTAGTCATGTTACCCTTGCTTTCTACATTCACTTCAATTCTTCCAACCTTCGACACCTTTTGTAATTCATTGAGGTTCATCTCAGGTCCTAGCAGACCCTCGGTCTGACCAAAAATAGCACCAATAATATCGGCTTTCTCTACCAAACCATCAACTTCAAATTTTAACTTAACATGATATTTTACTATACCTGTGGTGGGCAATTTTTTTAACCTCGCAGTTAGCTGGTATATAGCTGAGTTTTCCTTGCTCGAATATAAGTGCTTTGTAAATCTTGAAAGATTTACGTATAAAAGTAAAGGTCTTTGCGGCTTCCTGTGACGCCTGACATATGCGGTGCATATATGATAAGATCCTCAACATGCCGCACTTTGCCATTTGTTATCCGTGCAAGCGTCCTTTTGTATGAGAGGTTAACGCAATGTCTGCTCGACTGAAGCTGCGACAGCAGTCGACTTGTAAGATATCTGCCTGTTCTATCCATATCCAAAAGAAGAATTATTTTTTTACCGATGCTGTCGTGGTTCTCGACAAAGTCAGCAATTCCCTTAAAATGATGGAAGACGGCTGGGTTTCCAGTGAAACCTACTCTAGAGAGTGCCTCGGCGTCACGCCTACCCTCAACGACAATGACAGATCCCTTTTCTGATTCTTCATTGAGCATACATATAAAACTGCGTAGCCGTTCAACAGTCTCATAGTCATCGACTTTATGCTGGTAGCCCACTGCCCAGCTGATATGTATGTCTCGTGAGATTTAATATTTTTCCTTACTACATAAATACCGACGAGCATGCATGCTACGTGTTGCCCAAGATACTTTCTGTACAGAATATTGAATGCGAAACGCTTGGCATGTTCGAGCAAATGTTCCTGCGGGATGGTTATGATATCGAAAAGATCAACGCACAAAGCGACCTTGTGCCTGTCAATTCCCTTGACTACCACGCGATAGTGATTCTTGGAGGCCCAATGGCGGTGTACGAAAACCTGCCCTATTTGCAAAAAGAGCAAGAGCTTATTCGGAATGCAATAAGTAACGACACTCCATTGCTAGGCGTTTGCCTCGGTTCACAACTTATTGCGCAGGCCGTAGGTGGGCGCGTCTATAAGGGCAAAAAGAAAGAGATAGGATGGAACGACGTTTACCTTACACCCGCCAGCAGCAATGATATTTTTAGAGGATTTACCGATAAAACCATCAGGGTGTTTCAATGGCATGGTGATACGTACGACCTGCCAGCAAACGTAAAGATCCTCGCTTATTCTGATCTATATCCTCAGGCATTTAGGATCGGGTCTGCGGTCGGGATGCAATTTCATTGCGAAGTTGACGAGCCTCTGATACGAAAATGGATGAAGGAATATAATGCAGATCTAGAGACTGAAAACATTAAACCAGATCATATATTGCCGACATCAGGCGATCTTGAAAGGCTAGCAACACGGTGCAGGCAGGTGTACAACAATTTTGCAAGGGTGTTGCAGAAATGACTCAAAAAATAATAAATCTCATACATTAGGTAACTATATAAAAGCTAAACAGGTTTTTTGTTTCAATAAAAATGACTAATGAGAAGGTCCAAAAGATCTTTAATGATATTTTTTTGAACAAAGAAAAAGTAATCACTGAAGAGCTCGCCAAACAGGTTCTGAGTGAATATGGCGTCAAGGTGCCAAAATACGCGCTGGTCTGTAGCCCTGAAGAGGCAGAAAGAATGGCTACAGAAGTGGGCTTTCCAGCCGTTGCAAAGGTCGTTTCGCCAGATATTCTGCATAAGACAGAGGTGAAGGGTGTCAAGGTTGGGCTTCAGAGTGAGGCTGCTGTAAAGGAAACATTCAATGACATTTATGGCAGACTAAGTAGGCAGTACAGCGTAAAGGGCGTACTACTTGAAAAAATGGCGGCACCTGGTGGAGTAGAGCTCATTGTTGGTCTTCAGAACGATACGCAGTTTGGCCCAGTTATCATGTCTGGTATTGGTGGCATTTACACGGAAGTTTTCAAAGACGTGTCATTCAGGGTTTTGCCAATAACAAAGGAAGATGCAATTAGCATGATAAACGACCTAAAAGGCAACAAGATCCTGAAAGGCTTCCGGGGCATGCCACCTATTAACTCGGACCTATTAGCAGAGGCGTTAGTTAGCATCGGAAAATTTGGAATAGAGATGGCGCCATACTATGAGAGCATCGATTTCAACCCTATCATATTTTATGAAAATGACTATATCGTAGTTGATGCCAAGATCCTGCTGCGCGAAAAGCCGGATCACGGAGTGATCTCAAAGGCCCAGCCAAAATCTGAATACTTGGATCTGTTCTTTAATGCTAGGTCGGTGGCACTAATCGGCGCTTCACCTGAGGCCGGCAAAGTAGGCAATTCTGTTCTTGAGAGCTTGGCAAAGCATGAGTACAAAGGCATAGTCTATCCAGTGAATGCAAAAGGCTACCAGGAGATCATGGGACTAAGGGCGTATAGAAGTCTTGAGGAGATCGCTGAAAAGGTGGATATCGTCGTCGTTACAGTCGATTTGAAGTTCGTGCCGGATTTGATGAGGTCTGCGGCCAAGAAGGGGATACATAACTTTGTCATAATTTCTGGTGGAGGTAAGGAACTTGGCGGTGAGCGTGCCACTATTGAGGAGCAAATCAGGGAGCTATCAAAGCAGCTGAACATCCGAATTATTGGTCCTAACTGTATCGGCATGTTCAATGGCGAAAACCGCCTCGACTGCGCGTTTCAGGGTCATGCAAGAATGATACGCCCCAAGAACGGCAACGTAGCATTCCTGTCGCAGAGCGGAACTGTTGGCATTGCCTTTATGGAGAATTCAGACACATTTGGAATGAGCAAGATGATATCATATGGCAACAGGTCCGACGTAGACGAGGCCGATATGATCTGGTATCTATCGGAAGACCCACAGACCAAAGTCATTGGACTCTATGTCGAAGGCTTAGGCGATGGCAGAAAATTCATGAACACTGCGAAAAGAGTGATCAAGGAGCGAGGTAAGCCCGTGGTTGTGTTCAAGAACGGCAGAACAGCAAGAGGGGCTAAGCAAGCCGCATCGCACACTGGATCGCTTGGTGGCTCGTACGGAGTGGTGAAAGGCGCACTTGATCAGGCCGGAATCATATCCGTCGACAGCTATGAGGAGCTCACTGCTGCACTCAAGGCCCTAGCATGGCAACCTGTACCAGCTGGAGGTAGAGTCGCAATGGTAACCAACGGCGCAGGTCCGATAATCGCGGCAATCGACCAGTTTGAAAGGCTTGGGCTTCAGGTAGCTGAACTGAACGAGGGAACTAAAAAATCACTAAAAGATCACTATCCGTCCACGTACGTCATAGGGAATCCCTGCGATATTACTGGCTCTGCAAACGCTGACGACTATAGATTTGCAATCCAGTCATTCATAGATGATCCAAATGTAGACATCATAATGCCGTGGTTTGTCTTTCAAGATGATCCACTCGAAGAAACAATTGTAGAAGTCCTAGCCTCCTTTCAGAAGCAAAAGAAAAAGCCAATACTTGTAGGTGCTATGGGAGGACCATTTACAGAAAAGATCTCAGGGCGCATCGAGGACACAAATGTCCCTGTCTACCATTCTGTAATAGAGTGGGTGATTGCAGCTGGTGCACTTGCCAAGTGGACAAGGGTCAGTGACAAGGCGAAGTAACCTATCTTTACTTGACGATAGCGACTACACTGGGAATCGAAGATACACGGATGGTAAGTGGAAAGAACCTGGACGATATTAATCTGGGAAGTGCCAGTGCGACTGCCATAAGTGTTGGTCTGATATCAGAAAACAAGCCTGCCGAGCTTCATTTTTTCTCCTTTCCTTTACTGTTGTAGTACAGATCATCTACTTTGGCCTCTATATGCTCAATCTGTGTAATGCGCTCCCTTAGCTGCTTGTGACAGTGAGACAGCATATCATCAGTACTGGAGGGACTTCACATATTATACAGAATTAGAGCAATCTGAGACATAGGATTTAGCAATATCCGATATCTCTTCAAAAACTTTCAAGCTCTCCAGCCAGGTTTTTTCTATCTGTCTTGAATCCTGTTGTTCTTCACTCGCCTAATTTCGGCCTAGCCTATGTTATGAATTTCATTAATTCTTCATTTTCCTTTTATCGTTTTAA
Organism: Thermoproteota archaeon; assembly: GCA_030861545.1. GTDB lineage: Archaea > Thermoproteota > Nitrososphaeria > Nitrososphaerales > Nitrososphaeraceae > Nitrososphaera. The sequence goes on from JALZFN010000289.1 coordinate 15,256, forward strand.
TTACCAATCACAATCAGGCTATTACTCTTAGGAATACAAACTGGAGATATATTAGAATTTACAGACGCAGACTATTGCATCGTTACAATAGTTTGTATAGTCACCACTTAAGCCAAGCAAATAATTATTGCTATTTGAAACATATGCAGGAATTTTCCTGGGGCTTGAGACTAGTCGCTATGATTTAAATTAGATGGAAAGTACATATCCTTTAATGCAGCACTCCGCAGTTGAGACACGCAGGGCCTTTGGACTATTTTTTGTTGCAGTGTCAATAGCTGTCGGGATTGCATCATTTCTTAGCGAAATTGCATATGTCATCCTGAACTTTTCTTTTCCTTATTACGTGATAATTTGGATTGTCAGCTTCGGCGCGGTTTTTGGTGCATACTCGCGACACTTGCGCAAAGCTGTACCTGCAATCGTTGGCAGGATGAAGATGAGCATCAAGTGGCCGATCAGTGCAAAGGCGCTGAACGGTATTTGCTGGGCAGGACCTTTTATTGCAATAGGCGCTTTTCCGCTACTGTACCAGTATCTTATCCTAGCAGGCATCGGTCTTGGGAACTTGTCGACATATTTGCTGATCAAGAAGTACAGCGGCACTGATAACCGCGAGCAGCTCATAGTTGCTATCATTTCACTTGTGGCCATACCGGTCACAGTCACGATTGACAGCTTACTTTTCGCGACGCACCCAGACATTGAAGTGATGCTATCAAGAATCTTCGTAGGAGTTGCGTATGGCACTGGAGGCGCGTTTGCATTGCTAAAAAAGGCGGGCCCGGTGGGCTTCGATCCCACGACTTCCGGCTCTCTTCAATAGAATTTAGAAGGCAGGCGCTCTATCCATGCTGAGCTACGGGCCCCGCGGCGCATAGTCCGTATTGTTAATTTAATGATTGCGGGGCTGTAAGACATGCATAATTGTATACTTCCAGCAGTTTGAGAATTGCCTGCCAGTACTACGCAATACTGCAAGGGATGATCATTTCTTTATAATATTTATCTAACTGATTCTTTATAGTAGATAGGGGTAATAGATTCTTTTTATTATTCAATTCTGATGGTATTGCTCAAAAGCAACTGAATATAAAATTCATATAAATCTAAATCGTTAGTGCAAATTATATACCAAGAAACTATAATAGCCAGCCGACGAATTCTACATGATATGGGAAATATGATAGCTGAAAATGGAAATGCTGATAACTTGCAGGAATTTACCCCAGAGCAAGTGAAGAAAATATTTGATTTTTGGACCGATACTTTAAAGCTGCCTACGATTGGTCCTATCTATGCCTTTTCAAAAGATTTTAGTTCATACTTAAATGACTTCGTCAACCTTGGCAAGGTTTCACTCGAGCTTAAGACCAATATGGACAACTACTGGTCACTAATGAGCAGAGCCTCTGCAGAGGCAATGAACGAGATCGTTGAGCGAGCTCCAAAGCAACTCGCTACGAAAGAAGATTTTGAAAATTATAGGCGCATTGCCATTGAGGCCTTCGAGGACTCCTTCACCAAACTATTTACCTCGTCGCACTTTTCTGAAGTATATGGCAAACTGTTTAGCAGCCAGCTGAATGTATCTAAGACTACGCAAAGCATAGTGGAAAAGAACTTAAAGATACTCAATCTGCCAACAAGAAGTGAGGTTGATGAGATGCTGAGGGACATTGCGGAGCTAAAGAGAACAGTGAGAGACTTGAAGAGGAGCATCGAGATAAGGAATGACTAAACAAGATTTACAACCTGACCAAAAGCAGCAAGAAGCCCATCCGGTGAAGGAGGAACCTACAAAGAATACTAAAAGAGAGTCGATACTTGAAGAAATTCAAGAAGGCTACCGCAAGCTGCAAAAGGCAAGAAGCACGCTATATACGGCTAGCAACGTTGAAGTTGGCGAGACTCCCAATGAAGTCCTCGTTGAAACAAGATCCTACAGACTATTACACTACCAGCAGATGGTCAGCAAGACTGCCAAGACACCGATACTCGTTGTGTATGCACTTATCAACAGGTCCTACGTGCTCGATCTCCAGCATGATAAGAGCTGGATTCGCAGCCTGCTAAGTCAGGGTTTTGATGTCTACCTTATCGATTGGAAGGCTCCAACTATGGCTGACAAGTACGTCTCATTTGATGACTATGTCAATTGCTTCATAGATGACTGTGTCGAAGTCCTGCTCAAAAAGAACAAGGTAGACAAGCTGACACTTCACGGCTACTGCATGGGAGGAACCATGTCTACTATGTATACTGCGCTGCACCAAGAAAAAGTAAGGAACCTTGCTGTGATCGCTCCGGTCATAGACACGGAGAGGGATTCCACAGTAATCGCAAACGTTGCAAAGAACATGGATGTCGAAAAGATGCTGCATGTCACCGGGAACCTGCAGGCTGAGCAAATGTATGCACTATATTCAGCCTTGAAGCCGTTTAAGCAGGGCGTCAACAAGTACTTCAACTTTGTTCAGAATATCGATAATGAGCCATTTGTCGACAACTTTTTACGCCTTGAGAAGTGGCTTTATGATACGCCTCCGATAGCTGGCGAAACATTTAGGCAGTGGGTATCTGATATTTACCAGAAGAACCTACTTGTCAAGAATGAGCTGAAGCTTCGCGATAAACTGATAGATTTGTCGATGATCAGGGTTCCACTCCTCAATATCGTCGCTGACGAGGATCATCTTGTTTCTCCTCAGTGCAGCGCTCCTCTGAATGACGTAGTCTCAAGCATAGATAAACGGCTAATGAGATTCCAAACCGGCCATGTGGGGCTCATTGCCAGCCTTTACTCACAGAATAATGTACTACCAAAGATTGGGCAATGGCTTAAGGCAAGATCGCAGTAGGAAGTGATGTTCGGATGAAAGCATATTGCGTACAGTATCTGTTGCGCCCCGACATTTACGTACTATCCGGGGCAACTTTGATTTGGTCGCCCAAAGTGAGATCTCCCTTTTTACTGCAAGATAAATACGAATGCATCAAATAAGAAACTATACATTGATGATTAGATTTTTGCGAATAGGTGGTATATAGGCGTCTAAAGGACTCAGAAGTGTACATATGAAAAGTATTGATAGCTTTTAAGGGCATTGTATTATACACGCTCCAATGTGTACTAGGATTTTAATATCGAGACAGGAATTATGAATTCGAGGTCATGGTTCTCCAAGAGATACCAACTGGCTATGAAATCCAGTTTATGATTGATATGGGCATCGCAATAGCAGCAGGATTCGCGATAGGTGCAGAAAGAGAATCAAGGAAGAAACCTGCTGGGGTTAGCACGCATTGCCTTGTAATTGGAGGCGCCATGATTTTTACATTCCTGTCCGCTTTGGTAGATCCGAACTCCTCTTCAAGAATTGCTGCTCAGGTCATATCCGGCATTGGATTCTTGGGAGCAGGCATTATCCTAAAGAGTGAGGTTGATAGGAAAATCACTAACCTAACCACTGCAGCCGCTATATGGTATGCTGCCGCGATCGGTATGGCAATAGGCTATCAATATTATTTTTTGGCAGCTGTTGCTACTGCATTTGCCGTAGGAGCGCCGCGAATACCCCATATTTCGAAATTGGTCAAGAAAGGCGAAGAAACTTAGCTTGAAGGTTTTAGCAATTGCATATTAGTAGGGCCTACTAAGATAAGACGTTGTTACAATGGTGACTTGGATAGTTGCGATAGCCTAGGTTCAGCTGAAAATGCAGAAATCTTCATTGCTTATCTGAGGCATGTGGATGATATGAGCCAAAGCATCTTCAGCTCAATCGCTGTCAGCAGCAAGGAGCCTCCCCTGCTGACTCCTGTCCTCGCAAGATCAATGCATTTTTCAGGCTTCATGACTCTCAAATACATTCCCAAGGCAGTGCAAGATAAATTGAAAAGGGGAACGATGAAAAATATCTCGACAATAGTAAGGTTTGAGTAGAATGGTAAAAACGCAGATTTTGCGGTGCTCAGAAAATGAGGTTACTCGGTGCGCCCTGCTCGTAAAGAGTGGGGGGGTAGTCGTCTTTCCAACCGACACGGTATATGGAATAGGTTGCGATCCGTACAACGATTCGGCGGTCAAGCGCATCTTTACGATAAAGGGGAGGGATGAAAAACAGCCATTGCCTGTTCTGACATATAGTGTGCAAGACGCGGAGAGGATAGTGTTGCTTGGCAGAAATGGTAGGAGGCTTGCAAAAAGATATTGGCCCGGTGCGCTAACAATAGTGGCCCCACTAATAGACCATACCCTATCGCCCAAGGTTGCGGCTGGAAATTCAAGCTTGGCAGTGCGTGTCCCATCAAATAAATGCATTTTGAAGCTTCTGAGCCATTGTAGGTATCTCGTAGGTACAAGT
>JALZFN010000134.1 GCA_030861545.1 Thermoproteota archaeon
ATGGCATTTTGTCCAGTGCACTAGCATAGCCAATTAAGAATTGAAATGACAAGAATCGACCATTTACATTTGCTCCCATTGGGCAAATCAGCATCATTTAGTTATAGATTGGTCAAAAGGGCAGTACGTTAATGAATGGACTTGTAATAAAAGCAGATATGATTTTACCCTATTAGATATAATGGCCCCCACGAAGGAAAGCTCTGGCGGGCAAGCCATTGGAACAGTACTCGCAATCAGACTTCAAGGAGCTATCTCTTCTAGTATTCACGTCGTCAACAAGAAGTCATGCTAGTAATTGTCTGCTTTAGAAGCCATTTCATCCCGGGTCTAAACAAAATATCCTATCAGGGATAGATCGCTGATTCGATGATTATAGATCGGGAATCTAGTGACTGTTTAAGATGACGAGGCCAGGCATTTCATCACCTGCGAGGTACCGCAGTGTTGCACCGCCACCAGTTGATACGTGGCTCACTTCGTTTTCCGCAACGCCAGCCTTCTTCATTGCTTCAAGAGTATCTCCTCCGCCTATGAGTGTCTGGCTCCCACGCCAGTATGCAAGGGCAACGCTCTTGGCGATGTTCATTGTGCCATTGGAAAAAGGCTTTATCTCAAACATACCCATAGGACCATTCCAGAACAGCGTTCCACCGCCATTCCCACCTACTTGAGCCGAATAATGTTCAATCGTTTCATTGCCAATATCAAAACCAGACAAGCCATGGGGGATATCTCCAGTAACCATAGTGACTGAAGTATCGTTTGGCGATCTAGCGCACACGTGATCAGTCGGCAACAGTATCTTGTCGCCGTAGGTGGAAAGTGCGTTCTGAACCCATGTGAGGTGATCCTGATCTATCAGCGAGTTGCCAGTCCTGACACCCTTCGCCTTGAGAAAGGTGTAAGCCGCCGCGCCTCCTATTATGACCTTATCTGCCTTTGGCAACAAGTGCTCAAGCGCTCCAATCTTGTCTTTTATCTTGACACCACCAAGCACTAACGTGAATGGTTTGACTGGGCTTTCCTTTATCATCGATAGGTACTTTACTTCCTTGCTTAGGTTAAAGCCTGCCAACCGCGTATCAAACAACCATGCCGCGCCATAGGTCGACGAGTGCTTTCTATGCGACGTACTAAATGCATCGTTTACGTAAATTTCTGCCAGAGATGCAAGTTTTTTACTGAACTCTGGATCGTTCGCTTCCTCTTCTCTGTGAAAGCGCAGATTCTCAAGGAGAAGGATATCTCCTTTCTTCATTTTACTTATAAGGTCTTCAATTTCTATGCCTATACAGTCTTTTGCAAACTTGATAGGAGGCCTTGACCTGCGAAATATTTCTGTCAGCCGCTTTGCGACTGGTGCAAGGGAATATAGTTGATTGGGCCCCTGCGGCCTTCCTAGGTGTGAAGCCAATATGACTCTGGCTCCTCGCTTTGCCAAATACTCGATTGTAGGGAGGGACATTCGAATTCTATAGTCTTCGCCTATCGCTCCATCATGTATGCTAACATTAAAGTCGACGCGGACAAAGACCCTTTTGTCGTCAAATTGTGAGTCTTCTAGATCAGAAAGGGTTCGCAGGGCCAACTAAACGCTTGATAAAATGGTTAAGGTTTATTTATTTTTATAATGACGAAGCAGATAGATAAGTAGAGTCCCGCTGGAATTGTTTTCTATACATGATTTGAAACGTTAAATATGATTGACTACAAAGATACATAGTATTATTGTGAGCAACAAGCCCTCAGCCGGCAAGCCGGCCGACCTTGTCAACGAAGGCCTTATTGCAGGACAGAAGATTGCCAAGACTTCTGTTGTAACCTTGCTTGCCATCGGGATTGCGGAAATTATAATGGGTCAAATAAGTGGCAGCGTTGTCGCAACGGCTGACGGCATAGATTCACTCTCAGATGCAATGATATCTTTCATAGTGCTCGTAGGCCTGCGTATAGCACACAGGCCAGCAGACAGAAAGTTCCCCTTTGGCTACCACAAGGTGGAAAGCTTTGCTGCGCTAATCGCGGCTATTGGCATGATTGGAATAGGAGTATTCATATTCTACCACTCATATGAAGCGCTGGTTCATCCGGCACAAATCCGGCAACCAATATTCACAATGATCGTGTTAGCAATTGCAGGTGCTGTATCCCTTCATAGAGCGTTTCAGATGAATTCAATAGCCAATAGGTACAATCTCTTGTCCCTAAAAACTGATGCGAAAAATTCCATAAAGGACGGTTCTGCATCCGTTATCGGTTTTATTAGCGTGCTCATTGCGACGCAGTTTGGCTTTCTTCAGATGGATGCAATAGGTGGTATGATAATTGCCTGTTACATATTTTCTGTGTCATATATTTCGCTCAAGCAGTCGTCGCTTATTCTAGTTGACTCATGGCAAAATCCCAAACTGACCGAGATGGTCAAGAGGGTAGTGGAAGAAAAGTTCAATGAAGAAACCATGAGGGTCAAGTCAGTGCTCCTTCGACCCACTGGAGCAATGGTTCAAGCCGAAGTACACCTTGAGATCGACGGAAACAAGAAGCTTGCGGACTTAGAACTTCTGCTTGTCAGGATAGAGATGGCAATCCGCTCCGAGATTCCCATGATAGCAAGAATATCCACTATACCGCATTCGTATCCGCAGCAAAAACCAGGAGCACCAAGGAGGTTTGGCGGAATTTTTTCAGATAGGAAAACCCAGTCTGGAAGCGCTGCCTGATCAGCGGTTTCATGAGAAGCCTATAATAATTTGAAGTTTTCTGTATTTTCATTTATCGATAGGGCAATTTTCTAACAAGGATCGTATTTAGTGACACATTGAAACTGAGACAAAAAGCTATCTAGCAATTCTAATTTCGGTAACACCCCGGGATATTTCTTGCTGCGGATTTACGGTAAATTTCAAATCGTTTATGTGAAACTAGAATAGCCTTTACTATGAGGTATGATGCATCAGACCTTATGGCAATCTCTTGCTCTGTCATCATTCTACTCGCGCGAGTTTGCTGTCTACTTATTAACTCTGAACATTAATAAATAAACAACAGGAAGAATCGTTGTGAGCAGCAGCCGCCTTATTCCAAAATGATTTTCGGTAGGTTTATGTACATTCAGAGCAACCCCTTAAAATGCCACGCGGCAAATCATTGATATTCTTTATGGGGGCAGGCTTATGCTCATTCTGCGCAGCGTAGCGCTGAGGCCATTGTCAGCGCGCTGAGCAATTTTGGTAGCTCGGAAGGTCTTGTTCAAACTACAAGCGCTGACCATGACGAAAAATAGTTGGACAGTTCGACTGTCAGTTTCGCCGCCGCACGGTATACAAGCGACTATATCAAGTTTGTAGCACGCGAAACCCCTGACAGGAACTTTCAGCCTATACAAGAACCGGATAAGAAAGACTATGAAATCTTGGATACTTACAACCCAGGTCTGACAATCCCATTCCTTTTAATAGATGAGCAGTTTATGCAAGTAGGATCAGGTTATAGCCAACAGCTGTTAGCCGGAATGGATCATGTAAAGATCAAAGCAGACCTCCAAAATCCTGCTTCGCTGTCAGCCAACGCGATAAGAACAGAAAGAGAAAACATTTCTGCGTTAATTTGCAAGAGCATAGGGCAAATCTATGCAATTTAGAAAATGTAAAGGGACTAACTAAGAT
>JALZFN010000305.1 GCA_030861545.1 Thermoproteota archaeon
CTGTTCAATAAGACAGTGATTGTAAACGAGCAGGCCATAGGACGTGTTGCAAAGGAAACGGATGACGTTATAGTTGTTTTTAGCGACACCGACAGTTCAATAAGGTTTGATATTGCAAAATCAGAGATATCTATGGCAGGGGCTTCTGTCATTGCAAACGAGGATCTGCTGTTCAGATATAGAACTCACAGGGATGCACCAATGCCAGAGGGCACAGCTTTAAGAGCTTCGGTACAAGAAATAAGGGCGACGGCTGCAGAGCAGTTGGAAATTGAAAAGAAGCCCACAACTGCGGACTCTATAATGGAGGAAGGAGGGCAGCTTGCAACTGCGCCAAGACCTGAGACGACTTCTGTCTCAAGACCAGAAGGATACATTGAGACGGAGTCAGAAATATCAAAGAAGATGAAGAGTGCTCTTGCAGAGCTTAAGGAGTTAGTAATGGCAGGGACCAAAGTCGCGAAGAAGAAAGCAAAACAGGCACAGGAAACTGCGGCAGAAAAGCAGGCAGAAATGGACGCAGAGTCGATATCGAGGATGGGCGACCTTGCAATGAGATTTTCAGACTCATTTGAAGATGTGCTGTCTGAGATAAGGACAAGGACATATTCTGAACAGGTGCAAATCTATACTGGCTTTTTAAAACTAATTGATCAGCAGCGCACTATGCTGGTTGCACGTCGCGACTTTGCTGAAAGATTAAAAGACTCAGTTAGTGTCCCAGTAGTTGAATCTGAGGACATTAAGACCCGCGAGCTGAAAGCGCCCCCTGAGCTGCCAGAAGATCTCAGTGAGAATAGAACATTAACTGACGGAACGTTAACTGAGCACAAGAATACTACTACTACTACCACAAGAAGAAGAAAACGAACAACTAGCGGTAGGACAGCGAGAAGAAAAGCTTAGTAGTGTAATCGGGAGTTTTCGTAAAATTCCCTATCCTCTTCTGCCATCACTACTTGCTTGTGACATTCTTCACATAGTACATACTTGACATTGGCAGGCAACACTTTTTTGCATCTATCACAGAATTTCTTCAATATGGCAACAAAGTGCGTGCTTCTAGGATAAAATCATGACGACTACAGAAATGTAATTAAGTATGACATTCAACATGAAAACTGCCGACTGTATTGGCTTTGCAAAATGAAGTTTTCAACGCATTATCATATGCGACCAGCAAGGGGTTTCAGATACACCCTGACGCGTTTGCGATGCTAAAGGGCCTTGATGTCGATGTGCTTAAGATAGTTCAGCAAATAATTAAGATGAAAAAGCCATCCAGGAATGCACTTATAGTAGTCGATGACATCAAAAGTTTAGTAGAGCCTACGAAGCAGGAGGGTCCAATAGAGCAGACATGCACTGTACTTGTCGAGCCAACACCCAATGTTACCACTGCAGAGGGTGTAGAAGGCTATACAGCTTTGTTTCGCAGTAGGTTTGAAAAGACAATGCGCATATTGGCCCAGCGGCCAGACAGCAAGCGTATATCAAAGATATCGGCTGTAAAGCAGAACGTCCGGGCCAGCAAGCAGATTGATGCAGGCAAAAAGAGCCTTAATGGAGGCATTGCTAGCTCGATAATGGTTGCCGGCCTATTGATGTCTAAGCGTACCAGGAAAAATGAGCTTGAACTGGCAATAGACGATTACACTGGAATCCTGACTGTGAGCGCTGTTGGGGAAGATGCAAAAAAGCAAGCGTCGACCCTTGCGCTTGACCAAATGGTGATGCTCGAACTTGAAAACGGTAAAGGTAGGCCGGGGCTGACGATCAAGAGTATCATGATGCCCGACATTCCTGATCATTTGCCTAACAAAAGTAAGTCAGAAGCGTACGCAGTGCTGATCTCTGACTTGCATGTCGGCAGTAAGTATTTTATGAAAAGGGAGTTTTTACGGTTCTTGGATTGGCTGTCATCATCACCTTCTTCTAACGAAGAGATTGTCAAGAAGATCAAGTTCCTCTGTGTTGGAGGCGACCTGATCGACGGTATTGGTATATTTCCAAACCAAGACAAAGAGCTGTTAGAAATGGACGGAGCAAAGCAGATGAGCCATGCTGCACAGTTACTAGCCAAGGTTCCTAAGCACATCAAGGTACTGGTGATACCGGGTAACCACGACCTTGGAAGGAGAGCGCTTCCACAACCTGCGATTCCTAAGAAAGACTTGAGTGAGCAGCTTTATGGCCTTGAAAACTGCACTATGCTTGGCAACCCTGCTTTTGTTGAACTAAATGGCGTCAAGGTGTTAATGTATCACGGCCAGAGCCTAGACGATATCATTGCAACAACGCCGGGGCTAAGTTATTCTAGGCCGGCAGAGGCGATGAAGGTACTTCTCAAGGCTCGCCACCTTGCTCCGATGTATGGTGAGCGCACACCTATTGCTCCAGAGCAAGAGGATATGATGGTGATTACAGAAGTACCCGATATTTTCCACTCAGGGCATGTGCATATACTCGATGTGCAGAACTACCGCGGCACTCTTGTAGTAAATTCAGGCGCGTGGCAGAGCCAGACGAAATATCAGCAGACAATGGGCATAACGCCGACGCCTGGCATGGCGGTGATTGTTAACTTGGCAACGCTCCGGCCGTTTGTGTATGATTTCAATCAATAATTTTTTTCAAGTGATCGTCTGCTACTCGCTTTAGTGCATGAGCATGATTGTATAACTGCTGCCAATTATCCAGATCTGTGAAATCTACAGGCTTACCTGCTGTACATTTTATACCAAAAACATTATTTAATGCGTTTATAGTGTTTGGGTCATCTACTTTATCATGGCTACAGGCAACTCTAAGTGGCTTATACTGCACTGCTTCAGGTAGTCCTGAGTTTTCAATGACCTGATACAACCTCTGTACAGCTCCTACCAGATCATGATCTTCTAAAGCAACCATACCATTTTGATAGTTAGCAACTTTCTTGTTAAGAAGGTCGTTCCCTGAAAATAGAGAAGATAGCTTTGAAGCATCTAAATCAAAGCCTTGTTGGTTGGAAGCATTTGTTGTTGTTATTTGTGGCGTGTTCCCTGCCTGTTTTTGTATCTTCGGTCTCTTGCTTCTCACCGCAACTAATGTCTTTCCAGCTAGATAATTTACAATCCTCTCGCCAAGCGCGGTAGCGTCTTTAACCTTCTGCTCATCTGGATCTTTGACCTTAATCGCAAAACCTGCTATGGTGTTTGGATCAGAAGTATCACGAAAGAAGGTAATTTCATCGCTATCGGTAATAGCGCCGGGTACATGTACAGGGTCGTATAACTCAAAATTCAACCATATAACTGTCGATACACTCTCCGATATGTTGATGCCTTCATTTACTACTATCTTAATGTCAGTCACAGGAATAGATCAGTCTTTTTCCAAAGACAGAAGTAAAAAAGCTAGCTAGCTATACAAGTTATCTGGCTTATTTAGATCGTCGTTTATTTCAATCAATGAGTGATGTAAGGGTGGTATCGTCCTTGAAGGCTTCCCTGACTGTAGTTAACGGTATCATCACCTTGATCCTTTGTGATCTGCCGTAACGGCCCTGATTGACAATGTCCGTCGAAACTAGACCAAGTAGATCCAACTCGCTTATTATTTGCGTCAAACGCCTTTGAGTAAGCGGTGTTTGCTCTGCATACTTGCAAAGCGATAAGTAAATATCATACACTTTGCCAGTTGTCCCATTTGTTGATTTGATAACAGCAATAATGACAAGCTTGTGATGTACTGGTGCATTCTTTAGGGCTACAAAGGGTGCGTCTCTTTCAATACTGTCTTCGCTTGCGCGCACATGTTTTTCATCGACCTTGGTGATACCTTCTCTTTCTGCAAGCTCGGCCGCAACTCTCAGCAAGTCGATTGCCTTTCTTGCATCGCCATGTTCCCTTCCTGCTATTGCTGCACATAGATTGACTGCCGCATCAGAGATTGCGCCTTCATTGAAGGCTAACTTGGCGCGCTCTTGCAATATCTGGCGCAGCTGATCCACTGTGTAGGGATTGAAGACTATTTCTTCCTCACTAAGGCTGCTTCTTACTCGTGGATCGAGTTTGTCTTTGAATGTAAGGCTATTAGAAATTCCTATAAGTGTAATGAAGCCGCCCTTCATTCTTTGATTGGCTCTTGTAAAATTGTAAAGAATGTCATCGCCACTCCTGTCTACGAGCGAATCTATTTCATCTATTACTAAGACAAGTTTAAGCTTTTTCCTTTGTATGAAATGCAAGACTCTATCTGTTGCTTCACCCATAGATAGGCCGGTAAAATGTACTTGCTTTTCCTGTTCCTTGTTGATTCCAAGCTCTTCTGCAATTTCAAAAAGCACTTTATATGCGCTGCCTCCTGCAATCTTTGCATTTATAAAAAGAACAGTGACATCAGTCTTGAGCTCGTTTGCTTTTCTTGCTAATCTATCTACGACGCTTCTAGCTGCTGCGGTCTTGCCAGTCCCAGGCTTACCAAATAAAAGAAGGTTTGATGGCCTCGCGCCTTTGAAAATTGTAGACAGCACTTGGGCAAGCACCCGGATTTCTTCCTGCCTGAACGGTAACTTTTCAGGTACATAATCAATCGTGAGGGCCTGACGGTTCGTAACAAGCGACCTACCAGTTGCCGCTTTGGTAAAAATATTGTCAATGTCAGAGCTCAATTACCATCTACCACCTTATTCGTGTGCACAATTTTAACCCGCCGCCCCCTGTTTTTCTTTTCCAGATTAGAAGTTTGTTAACCTACCTTAACACTGATGTTAACAGGTCGCTTTTAAACCATGAAATCAATTATAGCTAACTTCCGTATCATCTCTATGACATCAATTATCATAAGCTCAGAGAAGAGTCTGCAGAAGAAAGAAAGGGGTGGCGGGCTGCATGGAAATTCTACTCAATTATCTGTTATTAACAGATCTAGATCAACGCTAGGTGAAAAAGCATGAAAATGACCCCTTCATTTCCACTGGAGCGTTAACATCTGCGCTGATACTGTTAACAGTATCAGACCAAACCCCTTCATTTCCACTGGACTAAGGATTGGATAGTTCATTACTACAAAATTAGTTAACTAAAGATAATTGTTAACAATAATTGTTTTTCTCTCATATACAGTTAACAACAGCTTAGCTGTTTGTTATCAATATTGACAGAGCTCATGTTAAGTGTTAATGCCTAACAAGGTAAGCTGCCTTTACTCTTATGAGCTCTGGAAAGAAGCGGTTCAAGATAGAACTTGAGGATGCAGAAGGAAGTAAGTATAATGTATCATTAGAGGGCAATATATCGAAGGATAAGATAATGAAAATAGTCGAGTTTATGGACCTCCTTAACATAGAGTCTAACGGGAATAGTGAAAGCGGGACCTATAACAATAACAGATCATCAACCCCTGCCTCGGTGGGCGATAGGCTATGGAGCCTCATCGAGGGCAAGTTTCCATACGGCGGTTTTACCTCTACGGATATCCTTGAACTATATGAAGATCAGTACAACGAGCCTATTAAACTGAGCATCATCTCAACGTATCTGTCAAGATACTCTGAACGCGGCCGACTCATAAGAACCCGGCAGGGGAAGGAATGGATCTATAAGATGACTAGACAGCAATCGATGCAGCCCCAGCCCTCTCCTTCAGCGTCTCTTGACCTACGTCAGTAATGTTGTACCTGAATGGTTTGGTATTGATATCTCTACTAACTAGTCCTAAGTCATGAAGTTTTTTCATAAGGCGAGCAGTATGCTCTCTTGTCCTGCCTATGGACAGTTGGACCTCTCTTGATGTCCGTGGTCTTTCTGATAGTAATTTCAATATATAGTCAGTCGTACCATTACCTTCCATCTCAGTTGGAGCGTGCTGCGTGACTGTTACAGACCCTGTCATGGGCGCTACGTGAGGTTGAGGATGTGATGGTTGTTGTGACACTGGTGTATGCGCTTGCGCTCTAGCCTCCATGATGTCGACCTTGCTGCGAAGCTCTGCAATCACCTTGTCGTAGTCTTGCAGTCTACGAGTGTACTCAAGAACAATTGCTTCGACAATTGTATCATCTGTATTATAGCGGCGCTCTCTGAACATGCTCTTCACTTTGGTGTACACCATCACGGTCGTCATTCCTACCAGAAACGCAAAGATCCCTGATATCACAAGGTCACTACCTAGGAATGTGAGGTCAACGATCATATCACGACTTTGAAAAGCAATGCCCCTGATATAATACTATAGAATAACCTTATTTCACAACTTAGACATTCTTTTTACTACTTCATCTATCACAGATATCACATCATCTATGTTCAGTTTATCTGTAACATCACTACCTTCTGAAGTAAATATCACGGCTAATTGCTCAGCAAGCCTGTTTAATGTCGTTGATGTTTCTAGCTGTAAAACTCCTGTAGACTGCAAAAGTATCATGCTGTACAAGACGGAAAGCACCTTCTTTCGACTTTGCTTTACCTGCCTATAATAAGCTCCTGAACTGATCTTTTCAGCCTTACCACCCCCCTGAAGCTTTTTCGAAATTATTGAAAATTGGCGTGCAGTAAATAGAGAATTTGCAAGAAGATGTGCATAAACAGTAGCAGAATTAGATTCTGGATTGGTGATAGACACTATACAGATTTGTATAGCATATACAATATTAGAATGTTGATAGCATCAAACTTAAATGACTTCCTCCATTTAGAAGGAAGGTGGCAGCAGGAAAGGTTGAACAATATCTTCACAATGAGATAAAAAAGCACGGGACACTTTGCCTTCCGCTTATTGATTCTGAAAACTCAACAGATACAGCAGCATCAATTGCAAAAAAGGTAGAGGAAAGAGGAGCATCCGCCATCCTGGTTGGAGGCTCATCTGCCATTGACCAATTGGAGCTAGCTAAACTTGTTGAAGAAATAAAATTGACGATTAAGATACCCGTGATACTATTCCCCGGTAACGTCACAGGTGTATCACCAAAGGCAGACGCGATCTTGTTCAGCTCGCTGCTCAATTCAGAGAACCCGTATTTTATCACCGAAGCGCAGGCGCTAGGAGCTCTTGCAGTCAAGAAATACGCGATTGAACCACTGCCTACTGCCTACATCATAGTGGGCGAAGGGACAGCCGCCTGGTTCGTAGGCAGGGCGAGGGGGATCCCCCTCCACAAACCCAACCTTGCAGTTATGTATTCTCTGGCAGCTCAGTATATGGGGATGCGCTTTGTGTATCTGGAGGCGGGCTCTGGTGCAGCCGGGAACGTGCCAATAG
>JALZFN010000309.1 GCA_030861545.1 Thermoproteota archaeon
AGGCCCAAGGAGAATTGCACTTATTGGCGCCATTGCTGCAGTCGCACTTGCAATCATTTTTTACCCACTTATTGTTTTCACTCCATTTGACCCCAATAAAGTAACTATCGACCTGGCAGGTGTGCAACTAGTGTCCGGCAGCGAAGGTGAACAAAGGCTTGATCTTAGGGTTGCACTCAATGTAACAAACAACAATGATTTCACGCTTACAACTTCGAAGGTGGACTATGATCTGCTTGCAGATGGTACTCGGGTAGGATCAGATACCTTATCATATGAAGACGTCCCTGTTAACGGTAGGCCTGTATTCTTTCCAAACCAGCCGGTTACTATAGCCGATACAATGACACTACAATATTCTGACGAAAGTGCAGGGTTGTTCCGCAAGATACTTAGCAACAACACGGACATTAAGTGGGCCATTAGTGGCTCTGCCACGATTGAATCTGGCACAACACTACAGGAAAAGTCATTTTCCAGTGAGTTATGAGAAAAGAAGCACAATATGAGTTATATTGTTAGATTAAAATTGCATATCTCTCGAGAGGAAATAAAAGAAAAAAGAAGAGAACTGATGCATGTATATCTTCTATATATCACACACACTTGACAGCGTAGTCATTTGCTTTATATCAGCAAATGATTCCGACTTTGTTAGAACAGTATAGGCAATATTTTGGATTCTTGTATTATGTTGACGATTTTGATCTTTGATGCTGCTATGGTCTCGCTCTCTAGTTGGTTTAGTTAACCTTGATACCAGTCGCTTACCTTTTGGAGTCAGTTTATTGACAACGAGCATCCCAAAGAAGGAAGTAGCAGGAGAGGAATATGTCGTTAATTCTGGAACACTAGATGGATAATTTGTAGTTAATAATAAAATGAAGCGACTGAAGTGAGACCTGCTACTTACATATTGTGTATTGTCCTATTATCATATGAAAATATATGGTGCGGTCACCGGGATTTGAACCCGGGTTACGGGCTAACTTCGCGCTCAGCATGGAAGGCCAGTGTCCTAGACCAAACTAGACGATGACCGCTTTTATTGTAGCGGTCATCGCCAAGGATATTAAAATCTTAGTCCGGAAATATAATGTTAAGCAGCATATCAACTGCTTTGTTTTTAGCTTGCTGCTTATAGTTTTCTATACTGTTCTTAGGAACATCAAGCGATTTTTCCCTCTCGACCTCATCCACTGCTCGGTGATCAAGTGCACCGTAGAACTGTACCTTGTATCCTTTGAGCTTGGACATAACAGTGGAATTGAAAATATCGTGCAGCCATACTGAGCCGATAAAATAGATAAAAGGCGGGTTTGGTTTGCTCTTTATCATATCTGCCAATGCGCTGATGGTTTGAGCCATATTCTGAGAGTCAGTGTCTGTTGCTATGATATCTTTCCTTATTCCACCCTTCACCAGTTCGTCTCTCACATTTTTAGCCGATGCCAAATCCGCTACTACCATGACCATTGTCTTATGTTTATCTGGCCTCGATCTCATAATTATCCCGTACGTCTCAAGGCCCAGCTTGACACGTTCTTTAATGTAATCCGGAAGATCTCCCTCAACTTCAGATTTTCCATTGTGTACCGCATAGAGAACAATGAGGTTGCCGTCAG
This sequence comes from Thermoproteota archaeon, assembly GCA_030861545.1. Taxonomy (GTDB): domain Archaea; phylum Thermoproteota; class Nitrososphaeria; order Nitrososphaerales; family Nitrososphaeraceae; genus Nitrososphaera. The sequence continues at coordinate 1,626 of JALZFN010000309.1, forward strand.
TAAAATGGTATTCGGACGACATCATTTAGTACCACGTTGTAGTCCCTTTTATGGGCGCAGATATCTGCCTTTGGATCTCATCGAGCCGCTGCAGCGACTCAGGATTCTTCTGTAAATCATGGAACTGCTTATCATGCCTTATCTTTCTCACAACTTCGAGCACTTCATCCATTGAGACTCCGTGCTTTATGTCGTACTCAATTTGCTTAGCACAGCTTGAAACCGAGCTGTATCTCTTGTAATTTCGTTTTTCAAAAGAAGAAGCATCAGGAGATATACCCTTTACAAAACGGACGATCACCTTTTCAACATGTTCAAGATGCCAGTCCTTCATAGCATAATTATTGGGCTTCATAACTGTTTATTGTTTAAGTTGTAAAGGCTATTTAATCTCTTGTGCGGTTCTAAAGGTAGTCGGAAAGCTTTGTTTTTTCTTCGTCAGGGATTTTGGCGATCTCAAACCTTTCCTTTGGCTTGAGTATCGTCGCAGTCGCGTCTATGCCCACCTTTGTTGTGAGCAGGTTTTCCTGATCACTTGACGGGTCTAGGCTAGATCCTTTTGTATTTGGAATTATAATAAAACCTCTGTCCGCCTGGCACCTTGTGGCAATTGCGTACTCAACTGCAACAGGATCAGTGGGGTTGATGTCGTCATCTACCACTGTGGCCATCTTGAGCGATGGGTGGGCAGCGAAGGCTGCAAAGATCGCATTCTTAGGCTCACCCTCTAGCCGCTTCTTTATCTGTATGACTGCAGTAAGCCAATTGCTGCCGCCATCTGGAAGGTGTACCGACTGTGTGGTAGGCACCACATTCTTGATGTAATCGTACATCTTTGCTTCAACAGGCAAACCCATCAGAAGGCGATGTTCCGCATAGCCAGGGAGAATGTCATGGTAAATGGCATTGTCGCGAAACATTATCCTGTCAAGCTCAAAGACTGGCTGCTTTCGTTTAAAATCGTAGGTGCGCAGCATTTCAACCATCCACTCCTCATGTGTCCTGTCCCTTAAGATCGTGCCTTCTAGCACGATCTCGGCATGACTTGGCACATATAACCGCGAATAGCTTGTCCTTGAGAGTGTAAGCTTGCCCTCAAGGAATGAGTTGGCTATCCACATCTCGTCGACACCATATGCTGCCTGATATGCGGCAGCGATGCTGACTGCAGGATGGACTCCTATGGTGATTGTAACCTTCAGGTCTTCACCGTGCTCTCGTGCATATGTAAAGCACTTGTGAAGATGTCTGCCCTCCACCATACGAATTGCCATATGACGATCATCAAGTCGCAAGAGCCGGTGTGTCGACTGGTTTTGTTTGCTCTTTTCCTGATCTCTTGCAAATACTATCGAGGACGTTATGAATGGTCCTGCATCCTTTTCAAAATGCGTGACTATCGGAAGATCGTACAAGTTTCTGGATGAATTCTTTTCAAATGGTGCCTCATCCTTCTCTTCTAATGGCACTGAGAGGCCGCTAATGGCTTCAGTCACACGATCATGAATATTTTTCTTGATATCTGTTTGGTTTGCTTTGTGGTGTGCTCCTGCTGCGATAGCAAGGTAAAATCTCCTCGGGGTAGCCACAATGTTGCATGCAACCTTTATCTTGCTCCCCTGCACCTTCTCAAAGAGCACTGCCTTCTTGCCGTCTAATTTTGCTGTAACTATGGCAAGCTCGTATTCAGCGTTAACATCCCGCTTCACGCGGACAAGCTCACTCTCGCTTTGCAGCAGCAATAAGAAGCTGCGGAAATCTATACTACGGTCCTTCATCTCTTCTGCTACCTATGTTGTTTATTACCCCTCCCATAATTGCTTTCATGTCGTCAAGTTGAAGTTGACTCTTGCAGTGTAGCGAGACCAATGATATGCCATTTATCATGGAAGACACTTTCTCCGCAACCGTATTGATAAAAATCGAATCGTACTTGCTTGGGATAACCTTAGCAGTGCTAACTTTATTTGACGCGCTTATGGCCATAGAAACCGCACCAATGCGCGGCTCGCCTTCGGTTATAGTAATAAAACATCCGTTTTGGAAAAAGATTGTACATAGAGAAAAATCCCGTCCAGTGCTTTCGCTGACAATCTTGTTTACAATAACATCGGGCTCGTTTTCCATTGGATTATCTTATGCGCACAGTTATTGGTTTGGCAACTTTAAGCTCCTGCTGCCTTCTTGTCCTCGCCCTCAACTTTGCCTTGTACTTTAAATTTCTAGGCTTAGTCCTAAGCCTGTAGCCACAACATGGGCACCACAGGCCTTCCCATTTTATAAATATCTCACATATCTGACATCTTTTCTGTCCGCTAGC
>JALZFN010000310.1 GCA_030861545.1 Thermoproteota archaeon
GCTAGCGGACAGAAAAGATGTCAGATATGTGAGATATTTATAAAATGGGAAGGCCTGTGGTGCCCATGTTGTGGCTACAGGCTTAGGACTAAGCCTAGAAATTTAAAGTACAAGGCAAAGTTGAGGGAGAGAACGACCCGTACTAGGTTCGAAGTGCCACCACAGGCCCCTGTTCTGGAGGTAAGACGCAAGTAATCATATTAAGTTTTCAACATATTATTTGTTGCTCTAAATAGCCGCTCTCGCATTTTCTCCAGATGTTGCATATCGCTAGCCAAGTCCAACGCGATCTGCACGAGCTTGATGTACTGGGTATAGAATACGTCCTTTCTCTTGACCAGATTTTTTGCTGCGGCTCTTCCTGAATAATAATAGCAATCGACCAACATATGCCGATCAAGTAGATGATTTACTTTTGACATAAACAGCTCCCTATCATAGTCCTTTGACTTTAATTCGTTTATAGCTTGGATCGACCTGGATATTGCAGGCCGGGTAGCGCGCTCTGTGCCTATAGATTCTAGCGCATCTTCTACACCTTCTGCGGTTATAGCATCAGTTTGCCTTACCTGTTCTAAAATGTGCAGCGGCATAGGCCTGTTGCCAGAAATAGCAAGTATTCCGTCTATGAATTCATAAGCGGCAATTTTAAGCCACATTGCTGCAACTGTAGGATGCGCGGCTTCTCTCATTTTCTGCTGGCAAAAAAGCCCACTTATTAGCAACTTCTTGCCCTCCGCAGCCAGCATTTTTTTTAATTTTTCTCCTGTTATGTCTTTGGCTATAGACGATAGCATGAACCTACTATTATCCTTCAGTATGATCATGTGTGCCAGATCAATGAAATGATTTTTCATTGGTCCGACAATACGCAAGAGCTCAACTGGGCGGTTAGCCACCTGCACTACTTGATTGGGTTGATTATCGTCTTCATATAGCGCAAGTATCGCCACATCATATTCACAGCAATCCAGAGACATTTCCGACGTACGGCAGCCTACAAGTGCAACGGGATGGACTATTTCATTGGCGAATATCTTGATGGCTGCAGGGATTGGTTTTGACAATAATGCGAAATTAGTAGGTTCATGAATTTAACCTATTAGTTGATATCAAGAACCAACTCTAATATTATATGAAAGGAGGAACTATATCCTATTGAGCAACCATGGCAAGGCTAAAGCAGTCTCAGCCGGCAAGTACAAAGATAATGCAGACTTTGCAAGAAAGATAAGATCAGGCGAATTCAAAATCGCAGTTTACGGTCTTGGACACATAGGCTCCCCTCTTGCCTCGGTGTGGCTGCGAGCCGGTGCGCACGTAATAGGGGTTGACAAGTCACCAGAGGTGCTTGAAAATGCAAGGAAGGGAAGTACACACGTCCCCGAGCCAGGGGTAAACGAAGCTTTTTCAAAAGCGCTCAAGGAAAACCGCTTTTTTGTTTACAGCGATCCCATTAGGGCTTCCCACGACAGCCATCTCAAGCTAATATGCGTGCCAGTACTGTTAACCGATTCATTTTCTGCAGATCTTGATGCAGTAAAACAAGTGGCAGCTACTATTGGGCGCGGCCTGAAGAAAGGAGACGTTGTTTCACTCAACCCAAGTGTTCCACCGGGCACTTCTGAAGATATCGTCGTCCCTATATTGGAGGAAGAAAGTGGACTCAAGGTTGAGCATGATTTTTACATGGTATACAACCCAGAGCGCATCTATGAGGGCAGGGCAATCGAAGATCTTGAAGAGCGATACCCAGCAATTGTGGCAGGAGCCGGTCCAAAGAGCTTAGAAATTGGGGCTAAGCTGTATTGCTTGATTGCCAAGAAGGGTGTAATAAAGATGCATAGCATCAGGACTGCTGAGGCGGAGAAGCTTTTAGAAGGAGTCTACCGAGACGTCAACATCGCGCTTGCAAACGAGATGGCAAAATTCTGCGAAAGTGTGGGTGTTGATTTTTGGGAAGCTAGAGAAGCAGCCAATTCTCAGCCCTTCTGCCACATACATAAGGCCGGGGTCGGTGTAGGGGGCGCTTGCATACCAGTTTACCCTCAGTTCATACTAAATATTGCACGCATGATGAAGGTTGACTGCAACCTCACAAGCTTTGGAAGGAGTGTCAATAATTCGATGCCAGCTTATTGCGTGAGGCAGGCAATGAAATTACTCGACGGAGTTGATGTTTCAAAGTGTACAATTGCATTACTCGGATTGGCCTTCAGAGGGGGAGTATCAGATACACGATTATCGCCCACTTATAAGGTGATTGAAGAGCTGAAGAAATTGAAAGTAAAACAGATCCGCGTGCATGACCCTTTTGTTAGAAGCGACGCTAACCTTCCACAGGATATTATACTAACATCAAACTTGTCACAAGCAGTAAAGGATACGGATCTTGTAATATTGATTTCAGATCATCCAGAATATCGTAACCTTACACAAGAAGAGCTCGACAGCACAGCAGTGTATGATGGCCGTGGCGTTCTTGACAAATCGCGATTTGCTGCCGGCAGATTTGCATCTATAGGTAGGCCTAGTTAGGTTTAATACTGCCTGAAAAAAGGTTTCATACTATTTGATATACAACGAAGAGCTTTTACTGACAGTTGCATGGAAAAATAATTCTGTAGTGTTCATCGACCAGACAAAGCTTCCAAGCAAGCTCGTCTATGTAACGTGCACAGATTACAAAGAGGTAGCAGAGGCTATCAGAAAACTAATAGTAAGAGGGGCACCAGCTATAGGGGTAAGTGCTGCTTTTGGTCTTGCGCTAGCGGCTCAGCAGAGCAATGCCAAGACAGTTCCTGAATTGATGATGGATCTCGATAGCGCATTTAAGACACTCCGTGCAACGCGACCAACGGCGGTCAACCTTTTCTGGGCGCTTGATCGTGTGATGAGAAAGGCACGGTATGCCAGGACAGTGCAAGAAGCAAAAAGGGCGGTGCTTGATGAGGCGCTCAAGATGGCGGAAGAGGACATCCAGACGAACAGGAAAATTGGAGCACATGGTGTCAGCCTGCTCAAAGATGGTGACGTAGTGCTCACTCACTGCAATGCCGGCTCACTTGCAACAGTTGCCTATGGAACCGCCCTTGGCGTGATACGGGCCGCAAAGGAATCTGGGAAGCGCCTGACTGTAATAGCGACTGAAACTCGGCCGGTCATGCAGGGTTCCCGCCTTACTGCGTTTGAGCTCCAGCATGACGGCATCGATGTCAGCCTGATACCGGACACAGCTGTTGGCCATATGATGGCGACGGCCACAATCAGCCGCGTTATCGTGGGTGCTGACAGAGTGCTTCGCAGCGGCCATGTGTTCAATAAGATTGGGACATACCAAGTTGCAATTCTTGCCAACAAACACAATGTGCCCTTTTACGTTGCCGCACCACTTTCGACGTTTGATTTTGAAAGCAATCCAGAGGATGTGAGAATTGAAGAACGCTCAATAGACGAAGTGGTCAAGGTAGGCAAGAAAAGGATCGCTCCGAAAGGAGTGAGGGTCTTCAACCCTGCCTTTGACATGACGCCGCCAGAGCTCGTCACAGGGATCATTACGCAGAATGGCCTGCTCGCTCCGCCCTTTGAGAAGAATCTTAAATCTCTGCTTGGCTGATAAAGTATTTATCGTGTTTAGTCCCCGTACATAGTAGTAGATAGAGCCATGTCGGTACAGCAAACAGTCACTAAAGAGCAAGTTTATGCGGCACTGAAAAGGTGCATGGATCCGGAGATACCAGTTAATGTAGTAGACCTTGGACTTATTTACGGAGTCAATATTGCTAGCGGCAAAGACGTAGATATCAAGATGACGATGACCACCAGAGGTTGCCCGCTTCATGACACCCTAGTAAGCGATGTCAAGCGCTATGTAGGCAAAATAAACGGTGTTGGCAATATCAACGTCGAAATAGTATGGGATCCTCCTTGGAGCCTTGAAAAAATGAATCAAGATGTGCGGGACCA
>JALZFN010000311.1 GCA_030861545.1 Thermoproteota archaeon
AGGTCTATTCCGTTCATTCCATAGACGCTTGTAACGAAAGTAAGGGGCAGCAAAATCGCAGAAAATATAGTTAGTGTCTTCATTGTATCGTTTAGTTGAAGTGACACACTAGCTACATAAAGTTCTCTTGTTGAATTGATGGTGTCACCGTATGACTCTACCAATTCTATGAGTTGGTTTATGTCGTCGTAAACCACCTTAATGTATTTCACATCTTCTTTGTCTTCTTCGATATGAGTTAAGAAGTTGATGACATTTCTCATGTGCCAAAAATGGCGTCTCAAAATTATCATTTGTCTTGACAAAGAATCCAGATATTCAAGCATCCTTCTCGAAGGTCTGTATATGCTCCTTTGTTCGACTTCGGATAACGAAAGCTCAGTTGCGGTGAGTAGTTGTTCATATGAATCGATCAGATTTGCCAGTATATTATAGAAAAGGGCATCAATTGATGACTCAGTTACTGCTCTATTTTTTTGCTCAAAGAGCGTCAAGATTTTAGTCTGCAAGTCTACCTTATCTGCATGAATCGTAACTAGCCAGCCCCTACCAACAAAAAGATAGACCCCTTCAGTTGCAAGCGTATTGGCATCTTTGAATTTCATATTCAATGCAAGTACAAACTTATGATTATCTAGAACTCGGACCTGAGGTTTTTTTGACTTATTCAAATATTCTTCAAGCGCTGCTTTGTCAAGGTGAAAAGCCTGCTGTACACTTGATAACTCTCGTGAACTGGGATTAACAAGGTCGGCCCACACATTAAATCCTTCTTTTATATCATCTTTTGAGCCGTTATGTCTCACTTCTCTCTCATTATAGGAGACAATTGTGAGCACCAAAGATCAGATCTTGCTATTAAATAGCTAACAACTGCTATAAGCATACTAGTTAATTCATAGCTAGCGAGAACCAAAATATCCGTCATCATAGGTCATTCGTTGATGCACCGCCCTTGGTATGTGACTTAGAAGCAAAGGGATGACAAGAGTTGTTACCACAGAACGCATATGGTGTCTCTATTCTAGATTGGAACACAGAATGTGTAGAATATATCGAAAACATGGTGATGAGTGGATTAGAACTTGTTTATCACTGCCCTCAGGCCACAATACCTCTCAGTTGTATGCATTGCCTTTTCTATCTCTTCAAGAGAATATCTATGTGTAATAATTGTCGAAAGATCGATTGTTTTTTCTGCTGCGATTCTGGCAGCCTCAGCTAATATTGCCGGCGTAGAGCTAAATGCTCCGGTAATAGAGATCTGGTTGTAGTGCAGCCAGTTAGCATCTAGCAAAAATGTTTGCCCGCTTGGCATACCCGCAAATACATTTATCTTAGAGCATCTAGACGCGACCTCGGTCGCAAGTTCAAAGGCAGTGGGGTTGCTCGTCGCGATGACTATGGCGTTAGCACCAGCACATGCTCCTGCAAAATCAAGAATATCGGTAACGGTTTTACTGGAATAATAAAAGACGCCGTCTGCACCCATCAGACTTGCCCTTTCCATCCTTTGTGAGACCTTGCCCACTAACGCTACTCTCGAGCTTGAGAATCTCTTGAACAATTGTAGGTGAATAAGGCCCATCGGTCCATCTCCTATTATTACTGTAGTACTGCCGTTCGCGATAGGAGCCATACGAGAAAAGCTATTCAGGCAGCATGCTAGAGGTTCGAGCAAGGCTGCCTCTTCGTTACTCAGGCTTTCTGGGACTGGAATGAGGCCGCCGACCCGAACTATCTGCTCTGGTACTGCCACATATTGTGCAAACCCTCCGTCTGAGCTAGAGCCTATCTCCTTCAAGTTCATGCATAGATTGTATCTGTCGCTTTGGCAATATGGGCATTTAAGACATGGGATCAACGGGCACATGGCAACCCTTGAACCTGCCCTTAAAGTGATACCGTTTACTCTGAGATCGCTCTGGATCTCTCCGCAAAGCTCGTGACCTAAGATTACCGGCGGATTAACTTTTCGGTGACCATTTCTGAAGACGCGCACATCGTACCCGCATACTGCACAAGCGTTTACCTTTAGTATGGCCTGCGTGCGACGAATACTTACCCGTTCGAGAGTAATGTTGTTCGGCGCATGAAAAACGGCAGCCAGCATATTCTATTGATACTGTAAATTTGTTCTACAACCTAAAAAGAGTTACATTGCAACATATCAAAATAGACATATGACAAGGCTATTTGAACCACATATCCACATGTACTCTCGAACCACAGACGACTATGAAGCAATGTCCAAGGCCGGCATAGAAGTTATAGTCCAACCATCATTCTGGCTAGGTGGTCCGCGGACCTCAGTCGGAACATTCGAGGACTATTGGGAGCATATGATATCATTTGAAACAAAACGTGCAAAAGACTTTGGAATAGAGCACTTTGTCTGTATTTCGGTAAACCCAAAAGAATCTACTGAGCGACCGCTCGCGCTTGACGCTATTGAATCCATGAAGAAATATCTTGACAGAGAAAGAGTCGTTGCACTCGGCGAAATCGGGTATAACCAGATAAACGATCTAGAGGAAGAGGTGTTTGTAAAGCAGATGGATATTGCAACAGATAAAAACATGCTTATGACGGTCCATCTGCCCCATACCAACAAGCCTGAAGGCATGCGCAGAATTGAGAAAATATTGAACACGGAGCGGGGTAAACATTACAACCGAGATAAGATATTGGTCGATCACAACGTCGAAGAAACAACTGGAAAGACGCTAGATCTTGGAATGTGGGCTGGGCTTTCGGTCTATCCTGTAACAAAGCTATCGCCGGAGCGTGCAATGAATATCATTAAGAAATATGGCACTGAAAGGATAATGATCCATAGTGCAGCTGACTGGGGTCCTTCTGATCCACTTAGCGTCCCACTTGTCGCAAGAGAGATGAGGAAGGCCGGCTTTAGCATCAACGAGATAGAACGGGTGACTTTTTACAATGCATACGAGTTCTTTAAGCGATCATCGCGGTTCACCTGGAAGCCTTAGTAATGATCAAATTGGCGTTTAGCACAAATGCCTTCAAGAAGTACTCTTTAGATGATTCAATAAAAGAGATTGCAAAGCAACACTACGACGGTGTAGAGATTCTCTGCGACGTTCCACACGCATATCCACCTGTTTTTGGAGACAACGAAATTAGATCTTTAAAAGGAACTCTTACGAGCTTTAATATGCAAATATCAAATCTTAATGCATTCACCCTGTATGCAATTGGAGACGTGTATCACCCTTCGTGGATAGAAGATACTAGAGACATGCGGATACAGCATACAATTGACTGCATAAAGCTTGCAAAAAAAATTGGAGCAAAGCATGTTTCTACTGAGCCAGGCGGTCCGGTGCCTCTCCAATCTGCAGATGTTAACCAATTTGAAAACATATTCCTTGATGGTCTCACAAGGGTAGCAAAAATAGCAGAAGAAGAAGAGATAAAAATACTGATCGAGCCAGAACCAGGCCTACTAATTGAAAATTCAAAACAGTTCAAAAAATTCATCACAAAAGTTATTAATTCAAACTATATCCGTCTAAACTTTGACATCGGGCATTTTTACTGTGTGCATGAGGATCCGGCTGCGCTTGTTTATGAACTATCAGACTTTATTGAGCATTTTCACTTAGCAGATATTGCAAAGACTAGAATACACAACCACCTTATCCCCGGCAGGGGGTCTATCGATTTTCGTCAGGTCTTTGATGCAATGGATGACATTGGTTACGGGGGCTTTGTTACCATCGAGCTCTATCCTTACCAAGATAATCCGGTCGAAGCAGCAAAGGAGGCGTACAGCTACCTCTGCAGCATTATGTAAGCAAACGCTTAAAGCAATATCTGCTGCTAATCAGGCTGCCAAACGTATTTACCGCACCTTCCAATATACTGACTGGCTATTTCGCAGCTGTCACAGTAGCGGAGACAGATAGCACGGATCTGATAGCACTCATGGTCTCATCGGCTTTGTTGTATGTAGGCGGCATAGTACTCAATGATTACTTTGACATTGAAATAGACAAAAGAGAGCGTCCGTCCAGACCCCTTGCTTCCGGCGTGATCTCAAAGAGGCACGCTTTGGCCATCGCTATAATCGCGCTGTTAATTGCAAACATGATGGCCTTAGTAGCGGGCATCATGAGCCTTATAGTAAGCATAGTCCTTAGTGT
>JALZFN010000011.1 GCA_030861545.1 Thermoproteota archaeon
GATCATAAGAGATGCATTCATTCTTGCTATATGCCCTCAAATTAGGAGGGATCGAGTATGCATAGTGCCCACGATGTTGAATTCTTTTCCAAACTTAGAAACCAAGCTCTCCTAATAATAAGAGCCCGTGGAAACACTTATTTGAAGTTAGTAGATTTACTTTGTCAATTCTGGAAAGCCATATGGTGCGACAGCGACTTGAATAGAATTATAGGCTCACATGTTTCGTAAATTATCGAGAAGACTTTGGACATTAAAATGCAGAGAGGTTGAAAAACTATTTCCAGAAGACTCCGTGACGTCTGCGTCAAAAGCTACCTGGTAAGACTTCTAGGATACGCAGGACCTGCACTCATGGTAAGTATGGCATACATAGACCCAGGGAATTACGGAACGGACATTCAGGGAGGAGCATCATTTGGTTATAGCCTTCTGTGGGTAGTCTGGCTCGCAAGTGGCATGGCAATGCTCTTACAATACTTATCTGGAAAGCTTGGAATCGCTACGGAGCACTCGCTGCCAGAACTGATACGGAACAGGTTCAAGAATAGGAAAGCATTGATCATACCGTATTGGCTGGCTGCAGAAGCTGCAGCTGCTGCTACTGACCTGGCAGAATATCTGGGGACCGTAATTGCCCTAAACCTTCTCTTTGGCATCCCGATGATTTATGCTGCAATATTTGGTGCGCTCGATGTAATTGTTATCCTTGGCCTTACCATGCGAAGATTCAGAGTCCTCGAGCAGCTTTTCTTATTATGGATATCAATAATCGGCGTGGGCTACGTCTACGAAATGATCATTATAGGCCCTAATCCTTTCGCAGTCTTTTATGGCTCGTTTGTTCCGGTATTTCCAAATTCAGATGCCATCCTCATCGCAGTAGGCGTGATCGGCGCAACTGTCATGCCTCATGCCCTGTTTGTCCATTCTTGGTTCACAAAGAACAGGACGGAACGCAAGTCTGTAGAGGAAAAGCGAAGGATGCTTAAGCTCCATCTGGCTGAAAATGTTGTCCTTCTGACTATTGCTGGTCTTGTAAATGCCGCCATAATGATAATGGCAGCGGCGGCATTCTACCCGAAATATTCGAGCATTGCATCGGTAGCTGAAGCCTACAGAACACTAATTCCGCTTTTTGGAATGGCAGCAGGCACAATCTTTGTAGTGACTCTCTTGTTTTCTGGCATTGCATCGTCTGTTACGGGAACCCTTGCCGGACAGGCAATAATGGAGGGTTTGTTGGGGAAAACGATCAACATCTGGTTCAGGCGCTTTGTTACCAGGTTTGTAAATGTCGTGCCTACTACCATAGCAATACTTTTGGGGTTTGATCCCCTAAGCATACTAGTATATAGCCAAGTTATCTTGAGCCTCATGATTCCTCTTCCATTGATTCCACTTGTGATGCTCACCAAAGATACGAAGCTAATGGGGGCATTTGTAAATAAGAAAAAGACTACTTTCCTTGCAATAGGCTTTGCGGCTATCATAATAGCCTTTGACGCGTACTTGCTTATTCAGACGATGTAGCGAAAAACCAGTTGCGGGAGGCAATCTAATGGTAGTTGCACGAAACCCAAGCAAGATGCGGCTACAATATTAAACGTGTGCAGTGGTTGTGGTTCAAGATCATGATGGCCTTGTGATAACGACATTCACAGATAAAGCTTAACCTGACCGAGGCTAAAACAATAAACGATGTCAACTCGATATCAAAAAGCCTCATAGCGCTATTCTGGGTTCATTGCAAGTCTCTAATAAATTCAAGCCTCCGCCCTTCATTAGCCTTTTAATTTTATTGGCTGAGAACAGAAAACTATTATTTTTTTAAGATGCGTAATTGAGTCCATCTTTTCGAGTTTTTTCTCTCGGAACCCTCGGGCCTGCACCTATCGCGCGACAAGGATCATTTTGTGATATCAACTAATCATTAAAGCTCAAAGAGTCGGACCCCTTTATATGCAGGGACTTAATCCCACCGGATTTGCTAAGTGCATTGAAT
>JALZFN010000016.1 GCA_030861545.1 Thermoproteota archaeon
CAGCAGCGTTGCCATTTATTGATATCACAGGCTTCTTTGAAAGCAGAAGCATGGCTGCTGCAGCCCTGATCGCGCGTCGAGCACTCTTTGTGGTGCGCTCGCCGATGAGGTAATCATATGCCTCACCCCTTCCATGGGCGATTAGCCCTTCAGGGGCTACGAGTCCTCGCCTAAAGCCATCGACTAGCAGCTCACGTATGTAAAGAGATTTGGCTCGAGGATGGTCTCGCGGTATAGTTAGGTGATATATATGCAACTCTCCTAGAGCACTCTTGCTCCTGCACTATCGATGTTACAGACAATAAGCTTGCCGCCAAATTCGCTGAGGGCATCAGTCACCTCATTTGCATTTTCCGAAGGAACGATGGTAAACACGGTCTGACCAAACAGTGCCACACTTGATTCAAACCCTCTTGCCTTGAGAGCTGCAATAGGTGCCTTACATCTTCCTTCGGTTAGGTTCAGTGTCTCAGCAAATTTGGATGACATTTTGAGAAAGTCATGAAGGCTTCTTGACGCCGATAGATTATTTAGCATAACGCTTCCAAGGCCATTTGCTTCATTCATGCGTTTTCTGAGAAAGGACTTGGTCGAAATCGGGGCAAGGCAAAGGACTATCGTTTTGTAATTTTCATCTAGAGATATCTTGGTAATAGAGCCGATGCCCGGTGCCCCGGCGCTTGTTCGCATCTCAAAGCCGCCGGCAAATTCGGCAATTACCGTACCAAGGCCTGTATTGCAGGCAATTTCTGCCATGTGCGCAATCTGAGCTGCTTGGGTTGCACTGAGCCCTATGGCAAGAGCTTGATTGAGTGCATATGAAAGGCTTAGGGCGGCGGCTCCGCTTGAGCCAAGCCCAAACCCGATAGGGATTTTAACTTCATGGCTGATACTTACAAAGTAAGGTCTGTCAGCAAGCTTGAGATATTCCTCGATGACCCACTTTGAAACTTCCGCGTCGCAATTTTTGACGCCGTTGATCTGTATGTCGTAATTCGTTTTTGTACTCTCGTAGACATATGCCGTAGTCGCGATGCCTCTGTCTACGGAAAAACCTGCCCCTTTGGAGCCCTTATGCAGGAAATGGAAAGAAGGGCTGTTGCCCTGGGGTATCTCAAAAAAGCCTGTTATGTGGCCTGGACTAAATGCTTTAGCCACAGCTATTGGCTCTGCGATCAGCTCTGTTGACATATGAGGATTTTATAACCTACCAAAAATATAAAAATAATGTTTAATTAGTTTAAATGTACTTAAATAAAATCATGGCACGGTATGCAAGACGTTTACAGCAAATAGGTAGCAGCATTCTAGTCTCGCTGCCAAGCCAATGGATTAAGAGTAATAATCTAAGGAAAGGGAACATCGTCCCAGTTGACATCAACCGTGATAACTCGATATCTATATTCCCTTCGGAAAACGACACGCAGGACAAGATAAAGGAATTGACAATTCCATATTCGACGGTATCAATAGATATACTCGTTAACCAGGTATACGGCGCTTATCTACTTGGGTACGACATTATTCGGATCAAAGCCAACTCACAGATCTCATTTGAAGACGCTGACACCATAAAGAAGGCGATGCATAAGCTGGTTGGACTAGAAATAGTGGATGAAGACGGTTTCCATATCTCTGCTCAATTTTTACTCAATGCAGACACACTTGATGCTGAAAAGATTCTCCGTCGCATGAATGCCATAGTCGCAGGCATGTATCGCGACATGCTTGAAGCAATCAAGCTAAAAGAAAATAGAAGCATCCGCAAAGTGATAAGCGGCAGGGACGATGAAGTTGACAGGCAGTACTTTTTACTTGTCAGGCTGATCCGTAGCGCTATGATGGATCAAAAACTAGCTGGCAAACTCAATCTGAGCAACATTGACATACTTGACTATAGGATTGCTGCCAACCATCTTGAGAGCGCCGGTGACTACATCGTTGACCTTGCAAATGCAATAGATCTTGGGCGCATTAAAACCACAGACGAAATAGTGGAGGCGGGCATTCTTGTAGAAAAAATGCAAGAAGAGTCAGTTGCTGCATTTGTAAACAAGAATAGATCAGAGTCAAATGTTGTAGTCAAGATGTATGATAATTTCACCAAAATCATAAATTCCATAAAGAGCAGTGCAGATCCAAAGAATCTAGAGTCTACAGTCGCGGTATTGAATCTTACATACTCGATGGACAAGATAGCACGCTGTTGGGTCGACGTTGCCGATCTGGTCAAGCCGGTGCATCTAACCGCGCCTCTTAAAAATGCATAATTTCAAAATTGGATATCTTGACCATGAGTCGCGATCATAAGATTGAGAATGTTCTTGTGCTGCAGGGTGGTGGCTCGCTTGGGGCCTTTAGTTGCGGAGTCTTCAAGGCCCTTGCAGAAAGTGGGGTCAAGATAGACATCCTTGCAGGTACATCAATTGGAGGTGTAAATGCTGCGATTATAGCAGGCAGTAAGAATAAGCAGCCTGAAGTTGCACTTGAACAATTCTGGCTCGAACTAGCAGAAAACTCAATTGACCTTACGTCGCCGCCCGTGATGCCATCTGTTTTTTCTTCTCCCTCTAACCATAACGACTTAGAAAGTTCCTATAGCAATTACTACCAGCAGGCAAGCGTACCGCTTAGGTATGCATTGTCTTTCTATAGTTCTGCATTCTATGGCAATCGTATGATGTTTCTGCCACGATGGGCACCGGAGTATGCTATTAAAGATCCAAAATATTTTCGGCCTTATGAGTGGACATACATCTACGATCACTCACCCCTCGCGTCAACGCTTGAAAAATACATAGACTATGACAAGCTACGGCCTGGGGGAGCTTCAACCACCCGTCTGATAATAGCTGCTGTAAATGTGCTGACAGCAGAGCCAATGACGTTTGACAGCGCATATCAGCAGATAACTGTCAAGCATCTACTTGGCACTTCAGGCTATCCTCTATATGGGTTCCCATGGGTCGAGGTCGAAAAAGGACTATATGTATGGGACGGAAGCCTCCTGAGCAATACACCATTGAGAGAAGTAATAGATGCATCTCCAGTCAAAGACAAGCAGGTCTTTATTATTGAAAACTATCCAAAAAGGATTGAGAGGCTTCCTCAGAACATGCCTGAAGTATTGCATAGAGCGCGAGATATCATGTTCAGCGACAAGACTGCACACAATATCAAAATGTCAAAGGTGATGACTCGCCATCTGGAATTCATTGACGAATTGTACAAGATAGTAGAAAATAATATCGATCATGGCAAGATTGATCGACAAGAGCTTGACAACATTCGCCAAAAATACCAGAAGATGAAGAAAGAGCACGGATCAGAGATAAAGAAAATAGTATACATTACAAGGGAAGAGCGCTTTCCATATCTTTATGAGAATACTGACTTTACGCAAGCAGGCATAAAGAATCTCATAAAGGAAGGCGAGTCAAAGACAAAACAGGCGTTGCAGAAAATACGACTCTAGATTAGACAGCAAGCCCCCTGTAGTCTATTTCCACTTCAAAGGACTGATAGCCTGCTGCCTTGACACGTGATGATATTTTAGTGCTGTCCTGCTTGGTCGCTGCAAGTGAGATTACGGAGCCTCCTCCGCCGGCACCAGTTATCTTGGCTCCAACTGCGCCCGCTTTGATGCATATATCTATCAGAGCCTCTGCTTTATAGTGTGACACACCGATCTGCTGCAGGATGATTTGGTTTTCGTTCATAAGCTTCCCTACTCTGTCACACTTACCGTATGCAAGTGCAGTACGCGCCTGCAAGCAAATGTCCTTGGCTTGTTTTGCAAGGCTCTCAAAGAGTATGTGATCTTTATCTTTGAATCTCTTGACAATTCCCACGAGGTCTGCAGTAGAGTGCCTTATTCCAGTGCTGGCAACAACAAGCGGAAGCGACCGTCGTTTTACATCTAATTTCTTAAAGCCTTTTGACATGCTCTGATACTGTATCAGCCCGCCAAAGGTGCTGACATAGCAGTCAGCACCAGAAGTTCTCTTGTGAATCAGCCTCTCTGATTCGATCGCAAGCTTACATATTTTCTGCCTACTGGGCCTTTTTTGGAAAAGCGAATCTACAGCAGCTACTGTTGCAACGCACGAAGCAGCAGAGGACCCAAGGCCTATGCCAGGAGGTACTTCAGAAGAAATGGCGATCTTTATTCCTGTCTTTTTATTTCTTGCCAATAGAACGCGTTTGATAGCGGTATATAGCGGATCCAACACTGCCTTTGATTTTACTCCTCCTTCAAGAATATTGAATTCTCCATCTTCATTATATTGGCCAGCAACTCCGATGTCAGATCTAATTGTTATATTGTCTTTATTATCTGCTATAGTGCGTGCACTAACAGATATGCGCCTACTTATAGACGCAAGTATAGCCGGGTTGCCATATACAACAAAGTGCTCGCCAAACAGGATTACCTTTGCCGGCGCTGACGCCTTGCCTTGGCTCATATGAACACAATCGAAGAGTATCCTACTACTGTGCTTATGTCTCCCGTAACGTCCCCGCTTGTTGCATACTTCAACAGTTCTCCTCTTGTAGCACCAAGGTTCCTCGCGGCAACCATCATGGTTGCAATCGCTCCGTAACCACACGCAGAGACATTCAGTCTCTCAATCACAGCATAAAATTTGTTAACGTCAAGTGCAAGTATGGTCTTTATTAGCTCGCCATCCTTCCTATGTGCTTCGCTATTTGGCTCATAGTGTGTAAAATCAGATGATGCTAATAATATCGTAGAGTCAAGGACATTCTTCTCCACTATTGTCTCTGATATCGCA
>JALZFN010000067.1 GCA_030861545.1 Thermoproteota archaeon
TTATTGATGTCGAAGAAGAGAGTTTTCGATTTATTTTAGCGAAGCCAATGGATGTCCCTACATATGTTGAACATGGTGTAGCAGATCTCGGAATTGCTGGGAAGGACGTAATGCTAGAAGAAGAACGTGATGTCTATGAAGTTCTCGATTTGAAAATTAGTGAATGTCATTTAGCAGTTGCTGGTTTACCAAACACAAAAATGAATGATATCGCCCCAAAGATTGCGACGAAATATCCAAATGTGGCTTCCTCTTATTTCCGTGAACAAGGGGAACAAGTTGAAATCATTAAATTAAACGGTTCAATTGAACTAGCACCGATTATTGGCCTTGCCGACAGGATTGTCGACATTGTATCAACAGGTCGTACATTAGTTGAAAATGGATTAGTTGAATACGAACGGATTGTCGATATTACGTCTCGTTTAATTGTAAACCCAGTTAGCTATCGGATGAAGGACGAACGGATCAGTGAAATCGTCGAAAGGATTGCGAAGGTTTTAGAAGATAAGGCCACTATTGCATAGAGAGTTCGCAAGGGGGTGCGAAACGTTCGGAAAGGTTTGAACTCCATTCGGAAGGTGACCCCCTCCGAATGATTCGGAATGGTTAATAATAGTCATCGAAACAACGTTCCGAATCATTTAGAACCCTTTAACGGATATAATTTATTTAAGTTAGGATGAGTTCAGTGAAAATTATAAAAGTAAACGATGAGATCTCAATTAAAAGATCGGTAGACAGTGGTACAGAAGAACAACGGAAAATTGTTAAGGATATTATTGCAAATGTAAAAGCACAGGGTGATGTAGCACTTAAAGAATATACGGCAACATTTGATGGGGTTACACTAGAGGCATTAGCGGTAAATAAAAAAGAGATCGAAGAAGCTTATAACCTCGTTTCATCTGAAATGGTAGAAATTATAAAAGAAGCGGCAGCTAATATTCGTTACTTTCACGAAAAGCAATTACGAGATTCCTGGATAACAACCGACAAAAATGGTACGATTTTAGGACAAAAGGTTACCCCGCTTGATTCCGTAGGGGTTTATGTCCCAGGTGGAACAGCGGCATACCCTTCGTCCGTCTTGATGAATGTGATTCCAGCACAAGTTGCTGGCGTCGAACGGATTGTTATGGTTTCCCCCCCAGGAAAAGATGGAAAATTACCTGCAGGAGTCTTAGTTACAGCTCTAGAAGCAGGTGTGAAGGAAATATATAAAGTTGGGGGTGCCCAAGCGATTGCGGCGCTAGCGTATGGAACCGAATCGATTCAGTCTGTTGATAAAATAACAGGACCAGGCAATATTTTTGTTGCATTAGCAAAACGCGAAGTATTTGGTGATGTGGACATTGATATGATTGCAGGGCCAAGCGAGATTGCTGTCTTAGCAGATGTTAGTGCAAGGGCCAATGAAGTCGCAGCTGATTTGCTATCACAAGCTGAACATGATGCCCGTGCTTGCAGTGTTCTTGTGACCCCTTCAATGGCCTTAGCACAAGCAGTTGCTGGAGAAGTTGAAAAACAACTTGAGACTCTGCCTCGTCGTGAAATTGCTGCCCAATCGATTTCAGATTATGGGGCTATTTATGTAACTGAAAACATTGACGAAGCGATTGAGACGGTGAATAAACTAGCGCCTGAACATCTCGAGTTGATGGTGGAGAATGCAATGGAAAAGGTTGGCCGTATCCGTCATGCTGGAGCGATTTTTATTGGACGATTCAGCTCAGAACCAGTGGGTGATTATTTTGCTGGACCAAACCATGTGTTGCCAACAAATGGAACCGCACGTTTCTCAAGTCCTTTGAGTGTTGATGACTTTCAAAAGAAATCAAGTCTTATCATGTACAGTGAACAGGCTTTTCAGGAAAACAGCGCGAAAATTGCCGCATTTGCTCGACTTGAAGGACTGGAAGCCCATGCACGAGCAGTCGAGTTTCGGAAAGTGGAAAAATAAGGTCAAATACAGATAAAAGCTCTATTTTCCTCGAATAAGGAATCTTATTCACATTTAAGAAAATGCACTTGGGACAAGGAACCTGTTCCCTTGCCCCTTCTTACTACATAAAAGGGAGTTATGAAAAATGTCAAGAACCGCTTCAATTAGTAGAACAACAGGTGAAACTGAGATTGAACTATCAATAAATATTGATGGTTCTGGTCAATCCGAGTTAGAAACCGGGGTACCATTCTTAACTCATATGCTTGATTTATTTGCAAAGCATGGCCAATTCGACTTAAAGGTAAATGCAAATGGTGACACGGAGGTAGACGATCATCATACCACAGAGGATATCGGAATTTGTCTTGGGCATGTCCTGAAAGAAGCCCTCGGGGATAAAAAAGGGATTAAACGGTATGGTTCAGCAACCATTCCAATGGACGAAACATTGGCAACCGTTGTTGTGGATTTAAGTAATCGCCCACATTTTGAAATTCGTGCTGAGTTCCCAAGCCAAAAAGTTGGTACTTTCGATACAGAATTAGTCAATGAATTTCTTTGGAAATTCGCTTTAGAAGCAAGAATGAATTTACATGTAATCGTTCATTATGGACAAAATACACACCATATTATCGAAGCGATTTTTAAGGCAATGGCTAGAGCGCTTGATGAAGCCACAATGATTGATCCGCGGGTCAAAGGGGTTCCATCTTCAAAGGGGATGTTATAAGTGATTGGAATTGTCGATTATGGAATGGGGAACTTATTCAGTGTCAGTGAGGCATTGAAACGTTTAGAGGTCCCCTTTTTCATTTCAGAAAATCCCGATGAGTTAGCAAA
>JALZFN010000105.1 GCA_030861545.1 Thermoproteota archaeon
GTATTGACCGGCCTTTTCGTTTTGATCCGGCCATCAGGATGTCAATGCCAGCAGAAACAGCTCTACAATTGAGCTAGAGTGCTGCGGATGTCCGTTGAATATTATCTAACCAGGTGACTTCATTACCGACAACTGGTTAGTGCATATCATGGACAAAAGATGTCAGTGCCCAGAATTGCTAATTCATTATCGGTATCTTCTTTGGATGGACAGACGAGTTGAATCTTATACCCAGGGAATATATCCACATGGCCACTAATAGGAGCCTCTCGGCGCCCTCTTTTGCCACGCCAGAAACATGAAGACAAAAGGAATGGTCATAACTGCCGTCGCTATCAGGACAGGCTGGAATGCGCTTGGGTTAATATCTATGCCGGCCAGCTGCAGAAACGGCAGAGGAAATACAGTAAAGAGCCAGAATGAAACGATAATTGCCATGAGATAGTAGTTTCTCTTCAAGAGCGTCAGGAAGCCAAGCCTGTTTATCTTTTTCCTGTCGCAGCTGACGCATTTAGTAGTGTAGCCAGACATGTCTGCTGGGACGATGCAAGAGGTACAAACTTTGCTTTCACAAAAATAACATTTTCTTTCAGCAAACCGCGAGCCGCAAATGGCACAACGCTGCTGTTGTTGTCTATCAGCCATTATACAATGACGTGTTATCATGAGATTCCCAACAATATTACTGTATCCTGTGCAAGGTAAAATTTAAATTTGCTAATCTTGACAGTTGATAAGGGTTCAGAAAATTCCTACACTTCAACAGACCTACACAGGATATGCTGCCAAACTGATGCTAGAAGACGGCACTGTTTTTGATGGAATTGGCTTTGGTTATCCAACAGAAATTGCTGGTGAAGTTGTGTTCAATACAGGCATGGTCGGCTACACTGAAACTTTGACTGATCCTTCGTACAGGGGCCAGATATTGTGCATTACCTATCCTCTTGTGGGCAATTATGGCGTCCCAAGCTATGACTTAAAGGACGAGTATGGTCTGCCCAAGTTCTTTGAGTCGGAGAGAATTCAAGTCAAGGCACTCCTTATTTACGACCTGTCTGACGCTGCAAGCCACTGGAGCTGTACAAAGACGCTCGATCAATGGCTCTACGAGGAAAAGGTGCCGGGGATCTACGGCATAGACACAAGAGAGTTGACGAAAAAGCTAAGAGTTCATGGTGTGATGAGGGGTGCAATTGTTGTGTCTAAAAATGCTATTAGCGAGTCCCTCATTAAGAGGGTGCTTGCAAGTGCTAGGTATGATGGATTAAACTTCATGCCCGAGGTCTCGACAAGCGAGACTCAAGAGTACGGTGACAAGAGCAAGGATTGCATAGTGGTGCTTGACACTGGACTGAAGTATAGCATAATACGCAATATCATGCGCACTGGCTATAGGGTTGTTCGGTTGCCTTGGGATGCTGCACATGAACAGATAATGTCGTACAAGCCAAAGGGCGTTGTGATAAGCAATGGACCTGGAGACCCAAAGGCCTGCACGAGCACAATCAAGACTGCTTCAAAGCTGATCAACACATCGACTCCAACTCTTGGCATCTGCCTTGGCAATCAGATCCTTGCTCTAGCAAGTGGTGCCGACACGTACAAATTGAGATTCGGCCACAGGGGTCAGAACAAGCCGTGCGTAGATATGCGCAACAGCCAAGTCTATGTGACTAGCCAGAACCATGGGTACGGGATCGACCGAAACAGCCTTGCTAAGACAGGCTTTGAGGTGTGGTTCTCAAATGCTGACGACAATACAGTGGAGGGCATTGAGCACAAGAGCAAACCAATAATTGCTGTGCAGTTCCACCCTGAAGCATCACCGGGCCCTTATGATTGCATGTTTGTATTTGAAAGGTTCAAAGAAATTATTGCAAAGGGTATGAAGGACGATATAGAACTACCTACACAAACAGCAACGGCAAATGTGCAAACTAAGGAAAAGACAATAAAACCATTGAAAAAAAAATCTGCAAGGAAAAGAAGAGAAGGAGGGAGAAAGATCGCCAAGAAATGAAAGAATAAAGAAAGTTCTTGTCCTCGGAAGCGGGGCAATTAAGATTGGAGAGGCAGGCGAAAGCCAGCAATAAACACTGGCCGCAAGTTCGACTACTCCGGTTCCCAATGCCTTAAGGCGCTTGCCGAGGAAGAAGTCAAGAGCATCCTAATAAATCCAAACATTGCGACTATCCAGACTGATACACGCTTTGCAGACAAAGTGTACCCTATTCCAATCAACACAACCTACGTGGAGAGAGTCATTGAGGCAGAGCGCCCCGATTCAATAATGCTGGGCTTTGGCGGCCAGACAGCTCTCAACTGCGGCGTCTCACTGCACGAACAGGGCATCCTCCAAAAATATAGTATAATGGTGCTTGGCACCTCCATCAATGGTATCAACAATACGGAAGACAGACAGTTGTTCAAGGAAGCTATGATAAAAAGCGATGTGCCGGTATTACAGAGCTTTGCAGTCAATTCTATGCAGGAAGCATTCAAGGCAGCCAAAGAGATCGGCTATCCTGTCATCATTAGAGTAGCATACACATTGGGTGGCAGAGGCGGTGGTGTAGCATACAATGAATACGAGTTACAGGAAATTGTACAGCGAGGTCTTAATCTGAGCATGGTTCACCAAGTTTTGATAGAGCGTTATGTTGGGCATTGGAAGCAAATAGAATACGAGGTTATGCGCGATTACAAAGGTAATAGCGTGGTCGTATGCAATATGGAAAACGTCCTTGCAATGCGTGTTCACACTGGCGACAATATCGTTATTGCGCCTTCTCAGACGCTCAATAATTTCGAATACCACATGCTGCGTTCAGCTGCAATTAGGGCAGCTAGCTACTGCGGTATTGTTGGAGAATGCAATATTCAATTTGCCCTTGATCCTACATCAGAACAGTATACTGCGATCGAGATAAATGCACGACTGTCTCGCTCGTCGGCACTTGCAAGCAAGGCCACCGGCTACCCGCTTGCGTACATGGCGGCCAAGATAGCCCTAGGATATTCATTGCCTGAACTTATTAACAAGATCACAAAAGCCACGACTGCGTGCTTTGAGCCATCGCTTGATTACGTCGTGCTCAAGATGCCACGATGGGACTTCTCAAAGTTTGAACTTGTTAAGCGCAAACTTGGCAGCACAATGAAGTCTGTTGGCGAGGTGATGTCTATTGGTAGAACCTTCGAAGAAGTGGTGCAAAAAGCGATCAGGATGTGCGATATCGGCAAAGATGGCCTTGTCGCAAATGCCAATTCACTACCTCAGCCCACGCCGGAAGATATTGAACGGATCGAGCTGGCGCTCATACATCCAACCGATGAGATAGTATTTGCAGTCATTGAAGCCATAAAGGCTGGTTTGGCAATTGAGCGCATCAATCAATTGTCAGCAATTGACCCCTGGTTCCTGCTCAAGATAAAGAATATCGTCGATATGGAAGATATCTTACGCAAGTCTAACGGCTTTGACGAGCAGCTGATAAGGAAGGCTAAAAAGATGGGATTTTCAGACAAACAGCAGGCGCGCTGCCTCAACCTTAACGAGATGCAGGTCCGTAGCCTGCGTCAGAAATTTAGCATCATGCCTGTCATCAAGCAGATAGATACCCTGGCAGCAGAATGGCCAGCCAAAACCAATTATCTGTATCTGACTTACGGCGGCCAGAGCGATGACATCAGCGTGAGGAACAACACCAACAGCAGAATGGTAGTACTAGGCGCTGGCCCCTACAGGATTGGGAGCAGCGTCGAGTTTGACTGGGCAACTGTCAATACAGTCTGGGGCCTTAAGGAAAATGGAGTCAAGGAAATTTCTGTAATCAACTGCAACCCCGAAACGGTGTCAACAGACTATGACATCTGTGACAGGCTTTACTTTGAAGAGTTGACGCTAGAGCGGGTGCTTGACATCTGTGAGAAGGAGACGCCTACTGGCGTAGTCACATGCGTAGGCGGCCAAACCGCGAACAACCTGACACTGAAGTTGGCAAAGAACGGCGTAAACATAATTGGCACGAGCAGCGAAAATGTTGATAGGGCTGAAGACAGGGCCAAGTTTGGACAATTGCTCGACCTACTTAAGATAAAGCAGCCAGCATGGAGAAAATTCACCTCACTTTCTGAAGCTAAGGAATTTGCAGATATTGTTGGCTATCCTGTACTTGTCAGGCCGTCCTACGTACTTTCAGGTGCGGCAATGAAGGTAGTGTGGGGTGAGCAGCAGCTGGAGGGATTTTTGACAGATGCAACAAATGTCAGCCCCGATCATCCAGTTGTGATTAGCAAGTTCCTGCAGGACGCTGCAGAGGTCGAAGTAGATGCCGTATCGGACAGTAATGAAGTCATTATCGGTTCTGTCATTGAACATATTGACAATGCGGGTGTCCACTCGGGTGACGCGATGATGAGTATACCGCCTTGGCGGCTTGACAGAAAGACTCTTGACACTATCACTGACTATAGCGTCAGGATAGGCAAGGCCCTCAACGTCAAAGGGCCATTCAACATCCAATTCCTGATCAAAGATGAAGAGGTGTTAGTAATAGAAGCAAACGTGAGAGCATCGCGTTCTATGCCCTTTGTATCAAAGTTCGTGGGCTATAATATTATCAACCTCGCTGCAAAGGCGATGACTGGTAAGCGCCTTCCGGCTAGTGCCAAGGACCTCTGGCTCAAGACTACGGGATTCGGGATCAAGGTGCCGCAGTTCTCATTCATGCAGTTAGAGGGTTCAGACGTCGTGCTTGGGGTAGAGATGCAGTCAACTGGCGAAGTCGCATGCTTTGGTAGTAGTTTCTATGACGCGTTGTCCAAAGCATACATGGCAGCCGGTTACTCTCTTCCACTATCAGGATCAGCACTAATAACCGTAGGAGGGCAGAAGAACAAGGAGAAATTACTGCCTATAATATCTCTCATTACATCCATGAAATACAGAATTATGGCCACTGAGCATACAGCAGAATTCATACAGAATAATAGCTTTAAAGACATACAGCTGGTCTACAAAATAAGCGAGCCAGATCGCAAGCCCAATATTGCTGACCTGCTGTATGAGCGCAAAATCAACTTTATCATAAACATTCCAGCCACATCGACTATTGAAAAGTATGTGGGCATGCTCTATGACGAGTACCAGATAAGGAGAAAGGCAGTTGAAATGGGCATACCTGTTTTAACAACATTTGAAGCAGCAAGCTCATTTATTAAAACTCTTCAGTGGCTGCGCGATAACATTCCGACTGTGATGCCGCTTAAAAGCTATCTCAAACTAGAATAGCTAGAAGAGATCCATTACGGCTTAGTGGTCATCTATTGGTTGAGGACCACAAACAAAAAAGGGCGGGAGTGACTTTGAGATTGATTGCTTTTTTGCGATGCATTTGAGTGGTCGACTAATCTATCAAGAATTAGGGGGATTGTAGTCTTTTTCTTATAAGGTATTGCTCTTTGCTTCATTCCTATAAGATGCTTGTTATGACGAATGCACCTATCCCGGCAAGTACTATCCTAATGCGATTGAAGGTATCTTGAATTTGCATAGCAGAAGAATAGGATCAATGGCTCACATCTATAACAGCGACTGACAATGATTGTCGATATCTGGTTTT
>JALZFN010000153.1 GCA_030861545.1 Thermoproteota archaeon
GCCCTTGATTCGGACTATCTTGATTCTATCAAGTACCTTCCAGTACTCTACTTCTCTTCCCTGCACTTCGCCTTGCGCTATTCGTTCCTTTATTTGATCCTCTACTGCTGTTGTTTCAAAGGTTTCAGGTATATCGTTATCAGTTGATGCGATTAGGCATTTCGCACATGGGTTATATATCCCAAAAACTACATGATCTAAGCTTATAATAGTTGAAGTCACCAATCTGCTCCTTTGATGCAAAGTCTGGCGTGCTTTGCAGCAAATGCGAAGCTAAATTGAAGGCCGGCGGCATAACGCAAGACGATGTTGATGTGGCAATAAAGATGGTCAGGCTGGCGGACCGCTATCCCGAAATCAACAAGCTTACACTTGTGCGGGGTGCAAGAGTGAACGATGAATTTGTGCTTGTGCTCCGAAGCTCCGACGTAAGCATGCTACAGAGTAACCCAGAGCTAGTTAGTAAGATCGAAAAAGAATTGGGACAAAAGGTATGGTTTATAGAGACTGAAGCATCCGATAGACGATTTATTGAAAATCTATTTGACCCTTTCAAAGTCCTCTCGGTTAACTTTTTCTGGCTTCCAGACAGCAACAAGCTTACCAGGGTTATTATTGCTGATGATGCAAGGACCCCCCCGGTGGATATCGACAAGGTTCAAAGGATAGCTAAGGCAGTTAGGAACATTGAACTCTTAGTGGAGTTCAAAAATAAGTAAAAGAAGTCGTGAGCGTGAATTGCCGGTCGACGACAAATTAAAAAGAACTCATTACAGCGCTCAACTTGATAAGACACTTGTTGGGCAGCAGGTAAGAATAGCCGGCTGGATAGAGGACGTCCGAGACATTGGCAAACTTGCCTTCCTGACTATCAGAGATATTACGGGGGTATGCCAAATCCTCGTATCAGGCGGCAATCTCCAACCCGCTCTGCAAGCTCCAAGGCATAGTGCGGTAATTGTTACAGGCAACGTACAAGAGAGTAAGGCGAAGGACTTTGTTGTTGAAGTTAAAGTAAGCGATTTCGCGTTGCTTTCAAAAGCAAACCACCCTCTTCCAATAGACCCCACAGGGCGCGTTGAGTCCGGCCTTGATAAGCGGCTTGACGCACGTGCGCTGGATTTAAGGAATCCGAAAGTAGCAGCAATTTTTCGGCTCAGGTCCGCGGGTCTCAATATTATAAGAAATATACTTTCGTTGCAAGGGTTTATCGAGGTAAATACTCCTAAGATAATTGGTAGTGCAAGTGAGGGAGGAGCAAACCTCTTTGGCTTTGAATATTTCGGCAAGAGAAAA
The DNA here is from genome assembly GCA_030861545.1 of Thermoproteota archaeon. Classification (GTDB taxonomy): domain Archaea; phylum Thermoproteota; class Nitrososphaeria; order Nitrososphaerales; family Nitrososphaeraceae; genus Nitrososphaera. Next base: position 1,297 of record JALZFN010000153.1, read on the forward strand.
GCCTACCTAGCTCAGAGCCCACAATTATACAAGGAGCAATTAATGGTTGGGCTTGACAGAGTATTTGAAATCGGTCCATACTTCCGTGCAGAAAACTCCCACACCGTCCGCCACCTCTCGGAATTCATTAGCATCGATATTGAGGCAGCCTTTCTTGACTATGAGGACGTAATGGATATTCTAGAAGGGTTGGTAAAAAGCGTCGTTACTGAGCTTCACAAGAAACATAAGGCAGACCTAGGAGCGGCCGGCGCACACGAAATTTCAGTCACCAAGATAGAGAGACTCACCTATCAGCAATGCGTTGAGGAACTCACCAAAGAAGGCGAAAAGCTCCAATTTGGCGACGATCTCTCCGACTCGGCCCTAAGGAGGCTGGGAGAACTGCATCCAGGTTTTTACTTCATCATAGATTGGCCTCTGAAGCTTAAGCCCTTCTACATCCACGAAAAGGAAGGCGATCCTAAGGTTTCGAAATCGTTTGATTTGCAGTACAATTACTTGGAGCTTGCATCTGGCGGCCGGCGGCTGCATGATCCTATGAAATTGCGGAGCAGGCTTGCAGAACAGCACTTGAGTCCTGCAGGCTTTGGTGACCACCTCAAAGCATTTGATTGGGGAATGCCTCCCCATTCTGGCTGGGGTCTTGGTTATGATCGTCTGATGATGGTTCTTACGTCATCGCAGAACGTGCGCGATGTTGTTCTGTACCCAAGGGATAGTGAGAGGCTTACTCCGTAGCAGTAATTCTGATGGGAACTTGTTTTACGTCGTCGTCATAAATATATGCTTTCAGCTGCCATTCCGTAGTTGAGAAAATAAGCCATGTGACTGGATTTATTTCCATGAATTTCCTGTCAGTGCCGGATGGCGAGGGCTTTCCAGGATGCGAATGAAAAATTGCTATTATATCAAGCCCTTCGCTTTGGGCGAGATCATATGCGTGTAATAGTTCAGTTGGTTCAATGCTGAATGTGACAGGAGACTCGTCAGCATTTCGCATAGGCAAAATTTTGACAACCTCATTGTTCTCGCCCAGGAGCAGGGCGCAGGACTCGTCTGGAAGCACATCTTTGGCAATCCTGGTGAGCTCATCTATCTGCCCTGAAGTAAGTAAGATACTCTCCATTTAGCTTGCGGTGACCTTAGCGGTCATCCATGGATGTATCGTGCAATAGTATGGATAGTCGCCGGCTTTATCGAATACGAACGGAAAGCTATCTCCAGGGTTTAATATTCCTGAATCAAACCTTTGATCAGGCGTAGGGGTATTGTTTTGGACGCTCCCCGAGGTCACAGTGTGGACTGCAGTATCCTCATTCTTCCATGTTACCGCGCTGCCTACTGCTATTTTCACATCGTCAGGAACAAAGAATTCTTCATTGGTTGGAACGGATGCTCCATTTGCTATTGACACACTAGTTACTAACGGGCTTGCCGCACGAGAGTTTGGAGCTATTTGATTGGCTGCTGCGCCTGCTGTGGTACCATTGCCTGCTGTCTGATTGGCTGCTGCGCCGCCCCCAACCACCAGGGTTGCCCCCATAAATGGATGGAGCGTGCAATAATATTCATATTCAGCTGGTTGTACGTCGGCGGTGTTTAGGAGCCATTTTGCGCCGGCGTCAATTATGCCGGAGTCAAACACGCCTTCCTGTTTGCTAGTTACGGTATGGGGCGTGTTGTCTTCGTTTGTCCATTCAACCCCGTCGCCTTCATTTACTGTAATCGGATCAGGATCAAAGTCAGGGTTTCCTTCTGCAGAAGCTCCTGGCAGTATCTTTGCACTCACTGTGTTGGCAGGCCGAGCTACGGTTTGGTTGCCGGCTGTTTGGTTGGCCGCCGCAGGCCCTTGGCTTTCTTCCTCTTCAGGAGCTGGAGGCTTGGGTGTCACGAGACCAAATGCATAGAACGTACTGCCACCGACTATGGCAGCGCTGACAAATATCACTGCCATAGGCTTCAAGTACTGCACTCCGCGGTAGGAGGCAACGGCAAGAACGGTTGCAGGGATGGAGATTATGAGCATGAGGCCAATGTATGCATAAATACTCGGTACCTGCGTGCTGACGGTCACTGCAGCGGCAGCGCCAAAAGTGACAAGGAAGCCCAGCGTGATAAATGTAGCTGACTTGGCTCTACCTGAGGTTGGAAAACCATCCTTGAAGAGACCTGAGGCAAGAAAGATCATACCGATAAACATAGTTAGAAGTGTAACTGCGTGCATGCCATCGATGAACGTCTTCGCAATGCCTGAAAGAGAAATTCCAACGCCAACGATGCCTATTGAAGTAAGACCTATACCGGGTGTCAGAAGGTCCCAGTCAGTCATGTTATTGGACGTTTAATGGGGTTTGCTTGGCATACTTAATCGTTTCTTCTGCCATTTTTAGATACAGGCCGGCTCACTGTGCGAGATTGTCTTATACTAAGAAAGAACACGGATGCTGCGTTTTGTATGGCTGCAAAGTTTTTCATCGCATAACTTCTAGAGATACTGTTGAGCTCTAATCAGAGCCTAGTCATGCTTTTTCTCGTTCGCAAGTTACGCCAAGATTGGTAGCGGCTGACCATTTTCTATTGGAATCTTAACATGAATCCTAATCGTGGTCCACCAGCAAGCCCTGGCATGAGCGTGGCGGGAACGAATTACAATTATGATCTTTATGAAGGCATTGTAAGATGGTCTCTTTTTGCAAGGACCTCTAACTTGAGCTCTACCAAATTGAACGACAACCCGCATAGACTGCCACTATTGTTATGTGACACGTAACCTTGTCATTCAGGTATACAACGGTTAAAATAAAAAGGCTCGTTTCATGCAGTATATAAGGAATAATCCACAACAAATTCCAAGAAGATATAATGAGAAGCAGAGACCTATAGCAAAGCGACAAGATAAGAGTAAATATGTGGCGAGAGAATCAAAAAAGTCTCAGATTCGCAACAAGCTGCGCTCTCTGGATGGCTTCCAATGGAACCATGTTTTACAACAGATAAGGGAAACCGTTGTAAGACCTGTCCAGCAACATAACGTCGTGAACGTGAAATGAAATCTGTCGCTAGGACGTAGCAGGAAGCGAGGCCCAAATAAGAATATCTTAGTCGAGCCAGAAGAGGCGAGCGTTGTACACGATATTAGTTCCGATTCCAAATCTAAAACAGCTGATATACTTTCTTAAAAGTGATATCTGGGTGGACAACTATTCCATGGAAAATCTATTTGAAATAGGTGATGATGACACAGTATGGGATGCTTGGTTTACCACAGTTATTTTACTCGACATGTTAGAGCATACTCAACAGATCCATCGCTACTATGACTTTGACCAGGCACGCATCAGGATAGGAAAAATCTATGCGCTAGCCGAAGCGCATGCCATCGACAAGGGCACGACCCCGAGATGCTCATGTAGTCTGTCGGACGGTGAACACGCACTGTTGAAACGCAAGATGATAAAATTTTTTAAACTGCAGGTGGGTAACTTAAAACACTTCCTGACCTGACGTGCGACAACGAATAAATTAAATTCAAGCAAGGAGAGAGTTCCATTCGAGTTAGGCCTGTGACCGCACGTGATTATCTGGAAGTTTCAAAACCCAGGATCGTTGTCGTCCTTGTGATAACGGCTATTGCCTCCCTTCTTGCAGCAAGCAGGTTTGATTCTACCCCTCATGTTGCATGGGACGTTAGCGCGTGGCAGGTAGGCTTCTTGACCCTTGCCGGTGCATTAGCATCCATGGGAGCTAGCGCGCTCAATCACTATTATGATCGAGACATAGACAAAATAATGGATCGGACAGCGAAGCGACCGATACCTGATGGCAGGCTTTCCGCAAGCAAAGTATTTGCATATGGCGTCACGCTGTGTGCGCTATCTCTTCTCATTGCCTTTTTTACACTTAATCCTGTTGCCACTGGAATGATTGCTATTGGAATCTTATTTTATGTAATTATTTACACAGCGTGGCTCAAGCGCATTAATGCTTCAAATATTGTGATAGGAGGCTTTGCAGGAAGCGCAGCTTCGATGGCCGGCTGGGCGACTGCCACTGGATCAATTGATGTGTTAGGTTTTCTGGTAGGCTGGCTCGTCTTCATGTGGACACCTCCACACTTCTGGTGCCTTGCGATAAGGGCAAGAGAAGAGTACGCAAGTGTTCGGGTTCCTATGCTACCGGTCATGGTTGGGAATCAAAGGACGGCAACTTATATCATGATTAATACTGCTATTCTGTTGCCCTATTCTGTGGCGCTGGCATTGTTTGGACTTGGCTTGCTATACACTGCCGTTGCAGCAGTATCGGGGTCTCTCATGCTTGCTTATCACTACAAGCTGACCAAGAACCCTACGCCCGAATTCGCCTGGAAAGCATACAAGGTCACAGCGCCGTATCTTGTCGTGATATTTGTTGCATTAGCGCTTGATGCCTTGTTCTACTATCCCCTCGTGCCTACGTTTTCTCTTTTTCCTGTCCGCTAGGTAGCGGTCCCGGAATTAGCGACCGCCTCGATTCTACGCTTTTCTTTTGTGACCCATGAAACCCTTACAAGGCCGTATATTTCAAGGTCCATCAGAGTCTTATTAAAGTCAGATTCTGCAAGTGTGATCCCTTCTTTAGCTAGAGCATTTATCAGGTCACTAT
>JALZFN010000169.1 GCA_030861545.1 Thermoproteota archaeon
GTCAAGAGCTGGTGCAAAAGTTGCAGCAGGCGCAAGGCGCATAGACCGGCTGGAATCGCTACAAAGTGAGATCACGAAAAATCAAGGAGAAGTTTTCATTCAAAAACTCGACGTCACAATAAAGTCAGAATGCGATGCATTCGCTGATGCGGTCATAAGAAAGTGGGGTGCCATCGATATTCTTGTCAACAATGCTGGTCTTCAGCCACTGAGCTTTTTCAAGAATCTCAAGGTTGAAGAGTGGGACAAAATGATCGACGTCAACATCAGAGGAGTGCTTTACTGCACTGCCGCAGTAATTACTCATATGATCAATAAAAAGTCGGGCCATATAGTCAATATTTCTTCTATAGCCGGAAGGATTGTTTACCCCGCCGGCAGCGTGTACTGTGCTACAAAGCATGCCGTCACAGCCTTCAGCGAAGGTCTTAGACAAGAGTTCAGTCAGAGGTCTAACATACGGGTTACATGTATTGAGCCAGGGGTCGTGGCGACAGAGCTTACAAACACTATAACTGACGAGGCGTTGGAAAAATATGTTGAAAGAACAAAACAGATGGAGGCGCTGCAGGCAGAAGATATCGCAGATGCCATCATATTTGCAGTACAGTCCCCAAGTCATGTAAACGTAAATGAGATACTAATAAGGCCTACAACTCAAGAGCGGTAAAAGCCAAAAAGGTTATCCCTCTTTGAAACTCAATTTTTTGGATTTGCCTAGAGCGAGTAAACGATAAGGCAATTATTGCTAATGCAAAAAGAAGTGTAAATGCTATCGAGGTAAATTTTCAGCGCTGCATATATGTTTGCATCCATCTTGAAAAGCTAACTCAGTACATATTTGACAAATTGAGATTTGAGAAGATAACAAAGCATACAAAATACGCTTTTGTAGCCATTCTGCTCCCGGTAGGCGTCTGAGATATCAGCAGCTCTCTATCTTTTGACAGAGAGCTGGTGAGCAGAGCTGTTGATAGAGAGAGAATATACTATATCAAGACAGGCTTTAGAAATGTCTTGTAATATGCAGAGAATAGCCACGACCGTAGCAGTCCAGCTGTTGCGACACTTTTTTGCTGGTCTATCCCATTGCTTATGAAAGTAAAGGAAGCGCACCAACTATACCGCCCAGCAGATTTTTTTCAGCCGTACTGGCTCATTGATTAGGTTTGGTTTGAACCACCATCTAATCAGCAGAACTTCAAGGATAGCAAGACTTTTTGAAAGAGTTAGAACAGTCAAAGAATTGACTGTTCTGACTTCTTATTATGCTTGGATATTGTGTAAAAGCCGTGGGCGGAGATAAGGAATGCTGCAAGCCACATCTTAGTGGCAAACACCAAGTTCCAGGGAGTTTCCGGGTTTGGGTATTGTACACTAAGATCGTCAAATCTCATTACTCCTTTTATTACATCTGCAGTCATCAATGAGTTCCACACGACAAAGTTGTAGACAAATTCATAGAGAGACACGACCGCCAGCCCAAGCACTATCAACTGTATGATGGACGAGAGCCATTGAGGGGTGCTCTTTACCTTGTCACTACCTAACTTGACTACGCAGTACCATCCAACTACAGACACTATCATCAAATAGGTGACGAGCTTGGCAAGACCCTTGATTGGAAACTCCGTCTCTACTAGCACCTGGCCGACTACGACCCTGCCTGTATGCAAGTACTCGCCAAGGCTTACATAGATGGCATAGAATGTTATCGATGCCATCACAATAGCACAAAAGTAAAAAACTCCTAGAAATATTCTCCTTGTTTTCAAATCATCCTTTTCGAAGGTTGTGCGCACAGGCATAAGGTACCTCCAGATACATGATATATGATTTACTTTAATGTATCTAGCAACCTATCTGCCGGCAGAGTATTAAGGACATCTGATTGCGTTGCCCACCCACGCCTTGCCTGCGCTAGGCCAAATGTTAAAAAGGAGTAATGAATAGGGTGGTGTGCATCTGAGTCGATGACCAGCTTAACTCCCTTTCTTATAGCCATTTTCACATACTCATCCCTTAAGTCGAGCCTGTCATAGTGTGCATCAATTTCAAGAACTGTGTTGGTGTCCTTTGCAATCTCAATTAATTTTCCGATGTCCACAGGGTAGCCAGGGCGCTTATTTATGAGCCTGCCAGTCGGATGGAATAATATGTCGACACTTGGGTTTTTGGCAGCTTTTATCAGGCGCTCTGTCTGCATCTCGATTGGCAGATTGAAATGTGAGTGTATGGCGGCCCCTACGACATCAAGTTTGTCAAGGACATTGTTTGAAATGTCAAGCGAGCCATCCTTCATAATGTTGACTTCGGCTGATGATAGAATACGAAATCCTTTGAGCCTGTCATTGAGTTGCTCTATCATATCTGCCTGCTCCAAAAGTTCCTGCTCTTTGAGGCCTCCAGCAAGTGCTAGGCTCTTTGTATGGTCAGTGATTGCAATGTAATCAAGACCAAATGCCTTGGCGCCGCGAGCCATCTCCTCTATGGTTGCCGTCCCGTCACTGTTTTCGCTGTGGACCTGCAGATCTCCTTTCAGGCTTCCGTATTCGACCAGTTTAGGCACTTTGCCTTGTCTGCCAAGCTCTATCTCTCCAGCATTCTCTCGCATTTCTGGAGGGATCCACTGAAGACCTAATGCTTCGTATACTTTCTCTTCTGTCTCTCCTGCTACGCGCTTATTGTCTTTGAAAAGACCCCACTCATTTAGTCGCAGACCTTTTGTGATCGCTATCTTGCGCAATTCGACAGAATGCTCTTTGCTTCCCGTGAAATACTGAAGAGCCGAGCCCCAGCTTTCTTCAGGCACTACGAGTAAGTCGGCGTCGATTCCGCTGGCAAGCTTGACAAATGCCTTGGCCTGTCCTCTCCCAAGAACCTTTTCTACCTCTGGCATCTTGACGAAAAATTCTATCACTCTCTCTGGATCATTGGCCACCACAAGGTAGTCGATGTCACCAATAGTCTCTTTCATGCGGCGGATCGAACCCGCTGCAACTGCATTTTTAACGCCTTCCACACGTTGGAGGCGCTTTTCAATCTGCTTCACAAGCGGGTAGACTTCCCCTATTATACGGCGGCCCTTGTGTCTTTTGAAAAACTCAATCTGCTGAATGATGTCGTGCTCTTTTTTCTCAGTAAAGCCAGCTGCGGTTCTAAGTTTGCCTTTAGCTATAGCTTCTTCTAGATCAGCTAAATTCTTTACCTGCATCTTGTCGTAGAAAATCCTTATTGTCTTTGGGCCTATGCCTTCTATGCCATACAGCTCATCTATATCGATTGGCACTTTTGTCTTTAATTCTTCGAGGTGACGGACCTTGCCTCCTTTGATGTATTCTTCTATCTTGGATGCGATTGCCTTACCAACCGACGGAATCTCTGTCAGCCCATTAGTACCATGCTTGCTGTATATATCAGCAACATTTTCCTGCAGGCTTGCGATTGTGTCTGCAGCCCTATAGTAGGCGCGTGCCCTAAATTGCGCATTAGAGTCCTCCTCAACCACCTCTGTAAGAAATCCAATATCGCGCATAACCTTAGCGATGTCAGAATTTTTTATCAAATGATAAGAGTAACATCTGTCAGCCGGGTTCTTAACATTTATCTGCCCGGTTGATATAACAAAGGGCACAATACGCTGTTACTATGGAAACGGTGATGATGACTGCTTTCTAGCTCTGAGCTGTTTCCAATTTAATAA
>JALZFN010000235.1 GCA_030861545.1 Thermoproteota archaeon
AACATTTTTCTTACCATTTCTGGGACAGCGCTAGGAACCTTCATTTCTGCTGCCCACTTCGTTACAGGTTTGAACATGCTGACGAGATCAACGAATTGGTGTGTTTCCTTGTACTGGCGGTTAAGGCCTACTTGAGCGCTTATAGCGACCAAAGGGACGCTGTCTGTGTATGCATCTGCAGTTCCCAATAGCAGGTTAATGGCTCCAGGTCCAAGAGTTGCGCTACACACTCCAGCCTTGCCAGTAACGCGGCCGTACATCTCTGCCATAAACGATGCAGCCTGTTCGTGATGAACCAAGATGAAGCGAATCGATGACCCAGTTAGTGCATCTATAAAATGGATATTTTCTTCGCCAGGAATCCCGAAGACATATCTAACGCCTTCATTTTCGAGGCATCTCACTACAAGCTTAGCGACAGTTGTCACTTCTTCCATTGGAGTCTGATCTTTTTTTGCTACTTTGTCTTCCACTCCGGCTACATAAGGATCTAGCAGATACTACATTAAAAATAAGACCTTGTTATTTTACCGTCTTTGTAGTGTTATTACGTATTTCTTTCCAAGCTGAACATAAAAGAAGAGCAATGGAGATGTTCCCGTCGAAAGGCTTCTTTTTTGTCTTAGTCATGTATTCGTCTTGAATCATAAAAATAGAAATAGAATTGGCTAGCCTTCAATTTCGAATGTACATGATTGCAATGTTGCAACATATTGCGCTGATTTTTGCCGCTATCTGAAATCTTTATTATGGCTGTTCATAAACTGAAACTGTTGTCACAGAAGTAACCTTTGTGGTGTAGAGGGACGAAGAATCAAAGACTTTCAAAAAACCAATACAACCAGAAGCCAATCAATTTTGTAATACTATTCAATTAAGAAATGATGAGAGGGATGATGAAGTTGCAGACGACTTCATCAATCTTCATTGCTACGTAAGCTCGCTGAAGGAATTATTAGACTAACTTGCAGGGTTCATTATACCAGGGGCGCTAGTTGATGTGGTATTAGTACTGCCGCCTATTGTTGTTCCACCACCTGTAATTATACCACCTGCTGTTCCTGCGCCTCCTGCGCCGCCGCTCCCTACTGTTCCGCCGCCAGTTGTTGTCTCGCCACCTGTGGTGGTATTTTCCGTTGTTTCGGTTGGGTTACCGCTAGTAGTAGTTGTGTTACCTTGCATGTTACCCCTTAATTCACGGATGGCGGATTCTAACTGATACAGCGCATCTTCGGTATTGCCGGCTTGTATTGCCCTACATGCCTGTTCTATGCGGCCTATTGCTGATAATGTTGGTGGTTGGCTTTCAGCTTCCCCGGCTGTAGCATTATTACCAGTAGAATTTGTGCCTATAGTAGTAGCATTATCCTCTCTACTTGTTGTTATTTCGCCTCCTGTTCGTGTTGGAGCACAGGGTGATGACTCTGGACTACCGCCACTTTCACCCCTTTCTGTTGTGCCGGAAGTGCCCGTAGAATTTTGCTGCTGTGCAATGGCTGGCTGCGTATATGTGCTGAAGAGGGATAGTCCTGACACAACTGATGCAGCAAATATTATTCCTGCCATAGCTATAGCAGCAACTGTTATTGCTTTGCTTCTTGTGTTATTCTCTTTGTTATTGTTATTATTATTATCATCATCATCTATTACGCTATGTGGATTCATTAATGACCGTCTGAACGATATGAAACTTAATGCTTTCACATGATCCTTAAAATGAGATGCAAAACTGTTCCGAACCTCTACTTTGTCCTCTTAGTTTGCCATAATTCTGTGTCACCACTACCTAGTCTCTCTTACTATATAGTGTAACATCTGTAGTGTGATGGTTTCCTTCTTCTTTTTCTTCCTCGTCATTGTCTTCTAACCCCTTTATCATTATGTCTGGAATTCCGGATAACTGATACCCGCCCAATGAAATGTCGGAAAGTTGTTATCATCTAGCACATTGTCCTGACTGCTTGTTGCCCTAATCTCATCTCAGAGACAGAAGACTATATTATTATGAACCAAATTGTTCTGTGTGAAGCCATCATCATAATCTAGCGTTCGAGATTGAACAAAAGTACTGCAGGCGAGGTTGTACCATCGATTGTATTGTCATAAATCTTATTATTTGGGGATTCTGACATTAGTAATCCAATCTGTGCGTTAATAACATGATTATTTCTTGCAATTGAATCCTGCATGCTTCTTGAGAAGAAAATTTTGCGTTTGTATTGTCATCTATCTTGTTTTCCTAGATGAGAAAATTATACCGTCGATCCGAACAGATCCACTCTAGAAGTGTTCACAATCTGCAGTTTTTGTGTCACCTTCAGCTTCATTATAGTCTGTGATTGTATCTTCTCCTCCACCACAGACGAACCTATTCGCTCCATCGTCTCCAGTTAATAGGTCATCACCGTCTCCGCCAATTATGTTGGGCGAGTTTGATCTTAATACTTTAGGTGCAGCAAACAGCATTGCTATAACTGCGGCTGCTAATACGCCCACTACTATGAGGATTACGATCAGGTTTTTCGTATCATTCATACCATTCTAAGAACTACATTGTACGATTGCAGCTGAAGAAGTAAATGCTATCAATTTCATAAAGGAATCTGATACATAAGTACATTTATAGTCAAAGATTTCTATTGCATATAGTGTGTGCATAATATCTCACAGATCTCTATCATCCTCAAAACATATCACATTTAAAATTGTTCTAGGCTCTGTAGGTATTCGTTCTCTGCCTTATACATACCAAACAGATGCATGATTGAGCATTTCAATGTGACTCTATCACTCCTCTATAGGAGATGTAGCTAATATCTAACCGCAGACGACCAATCAAATATTGTTATTATTATTGGCAGGTTGGTGATGTACGCTATTACTACTATCGGTCTTATTATTGCAATATGTATCTAACAGGTCTATAATAACGTCATCCCATGACTTGCCCAACCCAGCAGCAGACCTAAGCCGTTCGATTGTTTCAACTTTTAGCCTTATAGTGTCTGTAGTTATAAAAGCAGTACTGATCAAAGGGCCGTCGGTCTGTGGTGGCAGCCTATTGTCTGATGCATAATTAGGATTCTCTGAATTTCGCTCTGAGGTGGTTTTCATAGTAATAACTCTCTAGTCCAAACAACTTTGCTAATAGCTTTTTGCCCTTTGAAGTGATATTGTTGATAAGCAGATAGTTGCCCTCACACTTAAGCGGCTTTTCCTTAACTCTTCCACTTCCAATAAGTGATATATGCGCTTCCGTCTGGTAGGAATTCATCTTGACCTGCTAGTATGATACCATCAAGCGCTGCGAGTCTGCCTGTTGAATTTGTGTCAAATACTGCTATCGCTATACCTTTACCAGTTTCATCTTGTATGTTATAGGCCCCTATTTCGTAGGTTGTTGCAGTTGCATTCTCACTTCCATCTTCCGATGTCAAGACGAGTTTTCCAGCAAAAGTACCATCTATCAATGACGATATGCCACTTCCCATACTAGTGGTTCTGATAGTTTCTGTACTGTTCGGCAGATTCACTGTCCCATTTCCAGAGTACGTTACTTGCAGGTGTGTCTGATTTATCTGATTTTGGTCTTCCTCTATTGATCGTTCTTGGTAAACTGGTTGCGGCAACAATAACTCTATTCCTGATGATGACACGGATGTTCTAGTTGTAGTCGCATTGCCAGTTGTTGTTGCCTGAGATGATAACGTGCCTGTGGGAGTAGCAGTTCTATTCTCAGTATGATTATAAACAAAAGCAAATTCAACTTCTTCCCTCTCATAGCTTTCAGGCAAAGAATAATAA
>JALZFN010000241.1 GCA_030861545.1 Thermoproteota archaeon
GAAGTACATTATACGAATCAATGTAAAGCCCTCCTGTAATTGCGCAAGCACCCATTGCGATTACATATTTTGGCTCGGGCATCTGATCATATACCATTCTTAAACGTGGGGCCATCTTCCTTGTAACCGTGCCTTGAACTACGATAAGGTCGCATTGTCGTAGAGATCCAAATGCTTCGATTATTCCAAACCTTTCAACATCATATCTTGGACCTGAAGCGGCTCCAAACTCGACACTACAACAAGCTGTTTCAAGGTGGACGGGCCAAAGTGACCATACTCTACCCCAGTTTACGGCATAGCCAAGTGGAGCATCAATTGCTCTAACCAGTACATCGCTGAGCTTGCTTACAAGCACGTTAAAGTTCGTGGGGCTCACAAGTTCTTTTTTCATTATTTATGCCGGTCCTCCTCGTTATTTTTTCCACAACATAGATATATAATGCTTCTTAGCATATTACCAGATCCCCTTTTTCCCAGCCAGATAAAGTGCATATCCCATAGCAGCAAACATTATTGCGAGAAAACCGATTATTGGGAGGGTAGCAGCACGAGGGATACTAAACAATGCAGTTCCCCAAGCATACAAAAATATTGACATTACGTCAAATACAACAAACATCAGGATGTATGCATAATATTGCATCATAAAGTGGGATCTGCCCTCTCCTGTAGGCATCTGACCGCATTCCATCGGTAAGAACTTCACAGGGTTATAACGGCGCCTTGGTGACAAAAGTCGAGATAATATCAAAGCAGGGACGGAAGCTAATAGGCCGAAACCAAGCATATAGAAAATTGGAGTAAAGTCTGCGGCGGTTTCTCCAGCCAAGACATGAATTGGTTTTTTTGTATGGTATAAAAACCTTGCATTTTTGTTAATGTCGGCAATAAGCAGATGTACAAACGTTGATAGGGTCACCTAAAATATAGCTAGATGTTACCTTGCAGTGAAATTCTATTAAAAAATAGATGAGAAAAAATATCAAAGAGTAGATGGGGGACGCCTAATGGTCCACTGCCGTGTTACGGAAACAAATATGTCCAATTCCAATCTGCTGACAATAGCAAACTGCGTAGCTTTCTTAGAGTTGCTTTCAAATATGCATATGATTGAATTCGATGTCGACAACAGTTCTATGTTATTTGGTTTCAAATCGTTCTATTTCTTGTTCGCGGATTCATTATTCTCTGATGACCCAAGATTTTTTCCCAGTGTCTCATCGAAAATGTCACTGTCATCTCTATTGTTCATAAGTCTTGTTATCTTTTTACTTCTTGATCTTCTTCTCCTCAGTACAAGGACAATTAAAACCGTTGCACCTATACCAGCCAAGATTATTGGGAGCATCGGGACAGTATTGCCTGGGCTGTTCCCGTTAGAACCAGTAGAACCAAAGCCTAGAAATCCTTGATTAGGAGATTTTTCTTGTTGCTGTTGAGGGGGATTGTAAGAAACGGTACTATTCAGGATCAGATCATGAGCATTTCTCAACTCATCACTATATGTTATTTTAAGCGAAACGGGATAATCTCCTGCAGGAAGGTTACCACTAGTACCCACGCCACTACTGCTTACTGCTAGAGGAATACTAAATGGCAGAGGAGAATTATCTTCGAGATCCCCTAGGTATTGAGGTGCATATGTCAAAGGGGTGAGGACGCTTTGGTTCCCAGCTGCAGGATTTCTTAGAATCTCAATCGTTGTAAACAATGCGTTTGTATTTCCCTGATTCAAAAGATTACCGGTAAGGTTTGGTACATCTCCAATATTTCTGATTGAAAGCTCGTTTGCATTTATTTTTATTTCGCCTATTACATTTCCGCCCAAAGAGAACGAATCAGTTTTGATCTGGTCGCCTGAAATGTATTGGATAGTAACTTCAAAGGAAACTGGGCTTCCGATCAATGTATCGGAAGCAAAAACCCGAGTTGAGAATCTAGCCTTACCCTGAGGGCTTAACTCTTGTAAGGTCCATCTTGAATCTCCAATGATTTCTAGGGACTCCGATCTAGAGGTGAGTGTAACTACAACATCACTGATTGGGTTTCTGTTATTGTTAGTAATATTAAAATTTATTTCGTGAGCTCGGCCTGCAATTATAGTAACTTCTGAAGCATCATTGCCGTTCTGAGTAGTACTGTTCTCAACGTTTCTATTAGCAGCTCCAGGTGCTGCGGAAGCAAGAATGATTCTTGCAGGAGCTAGCCTTTCTATTGAAGAGGGAGCGATGCTGAGACCGCCTTCAGGAGGGTTTGGCAAAACTCTAAAGCCAATAGAAATTGGTATCGATCTCCTATCTCCATTTGCGTTGTTATAAGTTACCTCCAAATCCAGGTTTTGTAGTGTTCCCCCAGCGGAACTAGACGGATAGACGGTAGTGGTTATCTGAACGGAACCCTTAGCTGGAATTGATCCAATATTGAAAGTTCTAGCTCCTACGCTAGCAATAGCAGCAGTAGACGCTTGTTGTTGATCTGACAGTCCTCCTGCGCCAGCCTCGTTCCTGGATGCATTGTTATTTGTTGCACCTCCAGTGATATCTGCATTATTTGAAATGATGCTACCACCTATGGAATTAATATTGACAATAACACCATTAGCATCTGCAGAACCAGTATTCCGGATGGTCAGGGTTACATTATTGCCCTCGCCGGGTACAAGATCATCTTTATCCGATGACGCATCCAGTATTACTCTACCTGGAAGTTCAAATGGCACAGTTATTGTTTGTACTCTATACGTGCCAGGCTGAGGCTCTGGAACCTTGAAGTAATTAATCCTTAGTAAGGCTTCATGCAGGCCCTTTTGTGCTGTTCCTAGTACATTGACGGGGAAATAAAG
>JALZFN010000244.1 GCA_030861545.1 Thermoproteota archaeon
TTCCGCCGAGTCAAAAACCCGGCCACAAATGCTACATCGGTGCTGTCGTGGAGTTTTAGAGCCCGTAGTTGCAGCCGACATAATCATGCTAAGTAGTCGCAGCTTATTAAAGATGTGATATTGCCGCAAACACCGCTGGAGGTGAGAACGCGTTGATTACATATCATGACGGGTCTAGCGTCTCTTGTATCCGTGTCGATAATTGGGAACAACAAGTTTCAAAAAAGTGATGAGCCTAAACAGCCACCGCATCTTCGAAGGCTGGCGCAACCTAATACAGAAAACTCTGAAATTGGACATCAGGGCCGGAACCCTCTATAGGGAGTGCGCGATTCACTCTTCCTGCCTCGGACTAGTCTGGAAAATAATACTGTAGGCCTTAATCTTCAGATTATTTGCTTCGCCTGGCATTCGGTTTGGACATGTGCGCAGTCATATGTACTTTTTTGCCAGCTCGTCAAAATAGTTGTCTGACCCTTGATCTTTGGGTCAAGCAAATAGCCTCCGACCGTTTCGATGTTATGCATGTTTAGACGATAGGCGAGCAAAATGGTCGCTTGAGGATCACAAGAAACATTTCTATGCTTCGCCTTCCCTCTGGACTATATACAGTAATCTGATATCCATCGTTAACGTCTAACAAGATTTGTTTAGACTAACACAAGACAGTTTTGTCATGGCCGAAAGGTTGCTAAAATCCTTGCAAAATAAGGGCTGGCTTAGGAGCCGATATCGCATAGCATCGTTCAGGTTCATGCTGAAACAATTCGGGCAGACATACCATTAGGATTATCTTAGCAGTTGTTACTATGGTGGGACGGGATTTTTTTCCAATTGGCAATGAGAGCATGATCTCGTATGTGAATGGGCTCCCTTTCCAGGCGAGACTTGGCTAGATCGACATAATCTTTTACTAAGTCAATCCCGACGTAGCACCTGCCAAAGTGGTGTGCTACCTTGGTAGTCTGGCCACTCCCATTGAAAGGGTCGAGCACCAGGTCTTTCTCATATGAATATAGTTTCATTAGCCGATATGGGATTTCTTCGGGGAATGGGCAGGGGTGATCTATGCAGCCAGGCGGCACCGGAGCAATATGCCAAACGGAATTAGCTATTTCTCTTGTCCATTCCTCATGTGTCGCTGGAAGAGCCTCTGTCCCTTTTGTCCGGCCGGAGTTGACATCTCCCTTGCGTAAGATCAGAATGAATTCATGCATGATATTTGCACGATAGTACTTCGGATATGGATGAATGATAAATGATCCGTACCGGTTTGTACCGCCAGTGACCTTATGCCAGATGATCTCTTCATGAAGATTCCACTTGCCAAAGGGCTGAACAAGCCTCGACAGCAGCATATGGGGCAGGGGTAGGATCGTTCCATTGACCACTTCGTTTGCTATCACAATGCAGCAGTAACCTCCTTCCTTTGTCACGCGATAAACCTTATCACCGAAAATATCCACCATGTTATTTAGATAATCGGTGGTGTCAAGATTTAACTTGCCCCTGTAGTAACCGCCGCCGCGGGATACATGCATATCGTAGTCGATTGCATTTCTATAGGGAGGAGATGTTATAGTCAACTGCACGCAATTTGGAGGCAGTCTCTGCATTATATCTCTACAGTTTCCTAAAGCTATTTGATCAATGAATTCTTGTTGTACGAGCATGGCTTGATGCTATCGGCATGCTTGTCGTATTAGTGAAAATGCATCATACTTTAATGTAATAAACAACTAACTAAAAAGAAACTACCTCTTCAGCTTGCAGAAATTAGCTCGTACAATGAGACGCCTACCTGTTCTCGCTTAGTATTTGCCCAATATCACGGCGAATTTGTATCGGAACAATTACGGCTCTCATCAATGCCTTGACGAGCTGAATGCTGCGGTTCATTAGACGGCAAAAAATAGTATGTGTTATTGCAACTGTGATATTGACAATGCCTATAACCGGGTCATTGGTAATAGGCTCTTCAGCTTAAATTTTACAGTCCAGACCGTGAATCAACAGCATGAGAGTAGCTGCTCGGACTAGATGTTACCATCCTTTTAAGATGAAGGAAATTCAATTGACACGCCTATCAGATTTTTTCATGGGCCATGGAAGAAACATCTTTTTGCTAGGTAGATTGAAGTCTTGCGAGGTCTGAAAGTGTTGATTTATGATTTATTATCGATACAAGGAAAAGTAAGGAAAAAGCGATAGACGAACCTCATCAGCTGGAGCCCAAAATCCTAGTCTATCTTTTCCTTGAACTTTTCCCTGCCGTATTTTCCATCCATGCCTAGATCGGGAGCTGACGCCTTCTTTGCTGTAGCCTTTGCACCAGCATTAATTTGTCAATGCATCCCAGATTTCTAAGATCATGGTGCCTTAGATGTATTATCCTAAATTATTTAAGGAGTGCATCACAAAATTCAGTCTCAAGTTCCCTACAGCTGCTTAAGATATGCCTCGATAGGCACAAAGCGGCTTAGCTTGACATCGATCCGATCTGGGGTATCGCCAGGCGTCTGTGTCGTATCGTCTCCTACCTTCCTAAGCTGTGCCATAGCAAAAGTTTGCCACTATTTTTCTACGATGAATTCATCTACTTCTGTTCCAAAGTGTCGACCCGAGGCGTCTTTTGTGTAGCCAAGTACCTCATCGGTCACTTTTAGTTCAGTGACGGACAACAGCTTGCCATCTCTTGACATTAGCCGTATCGTCTCGGCGTTCTGTACAATAACGGTGCCTGTCTCACCGTCGATCTCTGCGCGAATGAGTTTCAGCGGTCGCGTCTCTATCTTTGCTCTGCCGACTACAGCGCTTCTTGCAATACCTTCTTTGTTGACGATCCATACCTTGCTTCCTGATTCGATCTCAGAAAGATAGCGCGTCATGCCGCCAGGTACTATGGTGTAGCAATATACTGCCCCAGCGTTAACCCTGAAAGGCCTAGGGGAAGTGAAAGATGACCCGATCGCCTCATTGTGGACTAGAAGCATAAAATTTGACTTGCTTCCAACCAGCAGCCCTTCTCCAGTTCGCATGATCGAGGCAGTGTCTACACAGACACGTTCGCCCGACCCAACATCTTTTACCTCTATTACCCGGGCTGGCTTTATCGCAAATCGCGTAGTAATGAGCTGCTCCTGGGCCTTGTCAACTTCATCTTCGCTGTCTGTCGATAAAATTACGCCGTCAACTCCTAGCTGAAGAACGGCAAAAAGTGTGGCTACCTCTTGTGAACTCTTTGCAGTGGCAAAGACTTTTGTTTTTGAATTATGAAGCTTGGCAATAATATTCTCAAGTGGTATTATTTTCCAGTCTAAAGCATCAACAATGACAAATTCTGCTCCAATCTCTGATGCCCTTTGAATTTCCTCCACGTCAAGATTGCTTAACACTTTCTTAGAGTATCCAATTCTCTTCCCCGACGACCTCATAGATTTCAGTTGATCAAAGGTCGTGCACAGGACGATATCTGCATCCTCCGAGTCATATATTGTGCGAAAATGACTACCCGCTACTTTGGGATCAGCATTAAGCATCATAATGCCCTTTTCCTTTAGTTTTGATAGAAAATCCCCCAGATAGGCTGTTGATATGGTTGGTTTGACTACAAGATCTTTTGGTTTATTATCATCAGTCAAGTTCTTTTGATGCCTCTCTAACAGTTCGGTTTTCAATTATAATTCTGCGCAATGCACGCACTATCGCAGGGGGATTTCTATGCTGGAAGATGTTGCGACCAAACGTCACGCCCTTTGCACCCGCTTCCATTGCCCCGCTGCACATCTCTAAAATTTCTCTGTCGGTATCGGCCTTAGGTCCTCCTGCGATTACTATCGGAACAGGACAACTCCTAACTACTCTCTTGAATGACGCCGGATCGCCTGTATATACTGCTTTTACGACATCTGCCCCAGCCTCCGCACCAGCTCTAGCAGCATGGGCTACGATGGCCGGGTCGTGAGGGTTCTTGATGTTCTCGCCTCGTGGGTACATCATAGCGACGAGCGGGATGCTCCACTCGTCGCACTTATCAGATATCATACCAAGCTTTTGCAGCATCTCCGGCTCTTCCCTGGAACCGATGTTTATGTGTAGTGAGACTGCGTCCGCTCCGAGCCTCATAGCTTCTTCAACGGTCCCTATCAACATCTTTCTATTTGGAGCCGGACCGAGTGATGTGCTACCAGATAAGTGAACTATCATTCCAATGCCGGGTGTCCTAGGCATGGTCTTGATGATGCCTTTGTTCACAAGGACACATGTGAGTCCGGCAGACGCGCATTGATAAATCATGCCATGGATGTCCTCAAGCCCCTTAATTGGACCATTGCTTATACCATGGTCCATTGGGATACATAACATCTTGCCGTCATTCAGTATCCTTGAAAGCCGGACGTCCCTGCCAAAGACCATATATGTATACCGACATTCTCATTACCCTACTTATTTATTTAGTCCCATGAATATGAATACCACAGACTTACAAATTACGAATCGTCATTGATCCCATGTGCAGTCTATGCCTGCCTGTATAAATGACTGTGCATTGGCAACTTAATTCTTGGCCTACTCGATAGAATCTATAATTTGTGCAAATATCGAGGATCGCCGCAAGAGTGCGGCTCTTTATATCAAATGTTAGAGATGCTTAGAACCTAGCTCTTATATTCAAGTCAGACAAGCTCATAACGAAACTTGTTAACAAAGCATGAACGAAACCCGTTCTGCTATATCTGCAACCTGTTCTTCACGCCTGAATATCTGCCACTGCATCTCAAAGCTGACCATACAAAGGAAGAACTAGCAGCCCATCTTCTGTTGGCTTACATTGATGAATGGAGAGAGCAAGAAGAGGCAATTGAGGACACCATTGGCACTCGAAGACTCCCATAAGTTTTTTAGAACTGTTCACTGCAGAATAGCATGGGCTATGAGTCTGACTCGTCAGAATTTGAAAGGATTTCGACTAAAAAGCTGGCGATTTTGTTTGGCATTGCATTCCTTGGGGCATTCATGGTAATACAAATGGTACAAGGCTTTCCTCTTGCTCAACTCTTGTTTCGCAAGACCGTAACGGAACAGGTTAAAATCACGATAAAGCAGGGAGATGTATGTGTTGTAGAGCCAACCGATCGGACCCCAAAAAGCATAGAGGGGTGTCCTTATAATATAGGAGACACACTGATCGTGACATATTATGAAGGGTCAACCAAGGTAGAATCTTATCGGGTGGCTGGGTGAAGTAAGATCACAATAAGAAAGAGAAATCTTCTTAATGTCTTACTAGATCCAAAACGACTTTGAGATTATCCTCGTCTCCTCTTCTTTTATCAATTGGGGTTTCCATTATTATTGGCAGCTCCTTAATTTCACGGATGTTAAGAAAGGCAGCGATCCCCTCAATGCCTATCATCCCAAGACCGATATGCTCGTGCCTGTCTAAGTTTGAGCCCAATTTTCCTTTAGAGTCATTGAGATGCACGATCTTCAATTCCTTGAGACCTATGATATCCTTAAATTTTTTAAATGTTATTTTTACTTCCGCGTCGGACCGCAGATCATATCCTGATGCAAAAAGATGACATGTGTCAACGCATACTCCGAATTCTTTTGAGTTATCCAGCCTATCGAGGATAAGGCGCAGCTCTTCGAATGTACCTCCAACGCTGTTCTTTTGTCCCGCGCTGTTCTCCAAGAGGACTGTCGGTCCATTTCCAAATTTGCTGCATGCACTAGTTATAGCCTTCACAAGCTGTTCAATACCGCACTTTGACCCCGTACCCATGTGACTGCCAAGGTGTATTACAAGGTAGGGTATTTCTAGTGTCTTGCATCTATGCATTTCTTCTGCCAAAGTCCGGACCGATTTTTGATAAAATTCTCCTTCAGGACCTGCTAGATTGGGCAGGTATGGCATATGGACAACTACTGAATTTTTTTCGATCCCGCTTGCACACAGTTTGTTCCTGAACAATTGCACCTCATCATATGGTACAGGTTTTGCAGCCCAGCCACGCGGATTTCGACTGAATATTTGAAATGCAGTACACCCCTTCTTTTTTGCATTGTTGACAGAATTTGAAATTCCACCTGCGATGGAAACATGGAAGCCGGCTCTGACATCCATTGTTTCGTTATGGCTATAATTAGTTACTTTAAGTTATTGCTATCGTGTTTTTATGGCAGTATAGCTATCATAAGTTGAACTTGTCATCAATAAGGATGGGGAGCGGCGATCTTGCCAAGTATCCGTTCTTGAATGAGGCCGGTGAATACCTACGCGGGTCAGGCTTTGGATGGGAGGAGATCAACAGGCCAGATATGAAAAATATTATTGACCGAGCGGCAGAGCGCATAGAAATTGGCTTCCACGGCAAGATATATGATAAGCTGGAGAAATATGAAATTGAAATCCTCACATTCCTTGTTTCACTGATTATGGTCAAGTCAATTGGCGTCGAGCCAGTGCTCAGAAAGTTTGTGCTTGCAGAAGCCAGACGGGCAGAGAAGTTTCTTACAGAGGATCTAAAAAAGCAAAGTGAAATGCAGAGACGTGCTCTCTTTGCCAAGATTTTTGAGGATTTGTTCAAATTAGAGATTAGTATGGCACAAGACGGCCGCCTATTCAGGGTAAGAGTTGTTGATTACGTTGCCAGATCTTCTCACTTCCATGAACAGGAATGGAAACTGATCAACAGAATTGTTCACAATGGTTACGTTTATCTTGATGCAGATGAAACCGTCAGGCTCATCAGAAATGAGCTGTCGGTGCTTATTTATGAAAAAGTCAAGGCGATGAGTCTTCCGAGTCTGCCAGAGGCTGTCAAGTCAAAGGCTGATCAACTAAGAATGGAACTTATAGGGCGTTATGAATCCAATATCTCTCCTCCAATAACAGACTATCCGCCCTGCATCAAACATGCAATTGAAGTTATGAATAGGGGTGAAAACCTTCCCCACTCCGCACGTGTCATGCTTGCTACGTATATGCTGGCTATAAGTAAGCCAGTCGACGAAATTGTCTCAATGTTCGAAAATGCCCCTGACTTTAATGAAAAGATAACTCGATACCAGGTAGAACACCTTGCGGGGATAAAAGGCAGCCGTACTAGATATTCTGTTCCTTCATGTGATAAGCTGCGTAATGAAAACCTTTGCTTTGCCACTGCTGAATGCGCCGGTCTAATAAACCCCATTCAGTTTGGCAGGAAGAAGAAATGAAAGAAGTCCTCTTTTCCGCCAAAACAATTTCTGTGATAAAAAGGACATTTCGAGAATATTACTTCAAGAAATCAAATGCCGTTGAAGAGCCTTCGAAAATAGACCATCGTGAATTCGGCTACATGGAGTTTGGACAGGGAGGCATGGTAAGGCATCTTGCATTTAAGAGCATGAAAGAGCTTGGCGCAATGCTAGTCAGGGAAGCTCCCTCCGATGTATACTGCTCAAATGCATACTATCAGTTTCCAGCACAACAACCCATGCAGGAAAAACAGTGGCTTGGCGCGGACCTGATATTTGACATTGATGGCAAGGACATTGATATGCCGTGTGTTCCATCACATTCTTATCCATTGTGCATGAAGTGTGGCTACACTTTGCCTCCACAGCTGGAAGAACAGAAATCATATTCTTGCCCTTCGTGCGGTCATATAAAAGCAAACCATATTTCTCTCCCGTGCTCTAAGTGCATGGACGCCTCCAAAAAGGAGGCTGGACGGCTGATCGAATTGCTAATGAGCGACCTTGGCATAGACCAAAGGAATATTTACATTTACTTTTCTGGCAACAATGGCTTTCATATTCACATAAAAGATGAGTCATATAGCCCACTTGATGCCCAGGCCCGTTCAGATCTTGTGGGCTATTTATCTGGGACAGGACTCATGTCAGAAAGCATCGGTGTTAGAAGGAGCACTACAGAGGACTTATTTTTCATAAAATTTCCAAGAAGCGGCCTTCAATACGGCTGGAGAAAAAGAATTGCGGACAAGCTGAAAATCGATTCATCGTCGGCAACCAAACTTAAGTATATTGTCAAGCAGAAAGGCGGCTACATAGCATTCAAACTCGAACTTGATAGGATGGCGAAGGAGATGGGAATAAGAATAGACCCACAAGTGACAACCGATGTCCATAGAGTTTTTAGGATGCCCGGGACTCTCAATAGCAAAAGCGGCCTGGCAAAGGCAAGATGTGATGATATCTATTCTTTTGATCCATTTGTTGATGCATGTCTACTTGGCGATCGCAAATTAAGCGTTAGGCTTAAAGTGCCTGTCAGGTTCAAACTTATGGGCAGGTCATTCAATATTTCAAAAGAATCAGCGGAGATGCCAACATATGCAGCAGTGTACCTTATGTGCAAAGGGCTTGCAGAGGCAAACTAGATGATATATGTTGTGGGCAAACCTCAGATTTGTTCTTTTTTATAAAGGCACTATCCGGGATATGTACATTGTAACTGCCTGTAACTAGTTTCTAGGCCTGCAAGCTGATATGAATTCAGACCTGAAAACTCGATAACTGTTAATCTTCCACACGTTCTCTAATAACGCCTTACCCTTTTGTGTGAGGTAATAGACAACCATATAATTGCCCTTACCTTTAGGGGGTAGCTCTTCTTTTCTTTCAACGTAACCCTCTTTTAGAGCACGCCGGATTATGTGCTGCTCCCCATAATAC
>JALZFN010000247.1 GCA_030861545.1 Thermoproteota archaeon
ATATTATGGAAAATGATGTCGAGAATGCAATTGTCGGCGCTAAGACGCCAGTACCGCATACTAATCTTTCTGATTCATCAAGGCCTCTTCTAATTTCAACAACTTTTGACTCAACTTGTCCATACGATGCGTGCCCTTGGATTAGATTTCTAAGCTCTGCAAACTTGATCTCCATTTCAAGAGTAAAGTCCGGATTTATAGGACGCAGCGGAATCTCTACACTCTCATAGCTATCCAAGTATGCAGATCTTGAAGTAAGGAGTGCATCATCATAGTTTCCTTCCTTATGCAACCGGAGCGTCTCATCAAGCTGCATCCTGATCCTATCAATATTGCCACGAACAGAGGCTTTGGCAGGGTCTTCAGCCTCGCCAATAGATCTACGCTCACCAGTGTAGGTACCAAATCCGGCCTTTAGGCCTTCAATGTCTGCAAAAAGCGCAGAGGGGGCGGGTGAAGAACTCTGGTTAAATGATGCATCATTTCTCAGTAATTCTTCTGCCTTGTCAAGCTTTATGAGGGTGCCGTTGACGAAAGCTTCTATAGATTGTACGGGTTCTCTGGCTTTTATCATGCCGCGAAGCTCTTCTCGCATCTGGACTTCGATCGTCGTCATTAAGTCTGGATCATGCTTTTCAATTGGTGTTTCTAAATATTCGTAATTGTCCAAGTAAGCCGTGATAGCGTATTTATCTGCCTGTGCGTAATTGCCATTCTTTACTTCTGAGGTGATGTTTGACAATAGTGATCTAATTGTCGCAAAATACTGTTCTTGCTCACTTGGGCCGTTGCTTCCATTGCTCAAAGATAGTTCTTCTGCCAAATCTCTCTCTATCGCAGTAGCAAGGCGCAGAATTGAATTGTTATCTAGATTTTGATTTACAGAGCTTTCTAATTCATTGAAGAAAGAATCAATTTCGGCTCTTCTATTGTCTTCTATCGAAGAAGACAATATTTTTTGATAATTTTGATGAGCTATATGGACAAGTCCAACTGCATTTTCATGATCAACAAGCTGCTTTAGGTCACTGTCCTCAGTTCCATTCGAAGTATTAGAAATTGTATATGACTGCACTGCATCACGCAAGAGAAATACAACAACCTGGGAGACCAACCCTTTGTCAGAAAGAAATTCTGACCCTATATGTTGTTGAGAGAATTCATCCAGCAAAGTTCGTATTTGCGTTATACTCTCCAGTGTTTCTTCTCCTGAAGATTCTCCAGCTCTCATTTTTAGAGGAAGATCGGTAAGCAATGATTCAAGTTCTTTGGTAGATTGGTCCCCTACAACTTGCCGCAGCTGATACTTTATAGCAGGAAATATAGAAGAATGCGGAATGAAGGCGTGTGCAAATGCTGTTTCCAAATTGCCTTTATTCAGGCTTTCTTCAGTTAACCATAGCTGCGTACGAATCCTCTCAATGTTAACCATGAGGATAAGAGCGTCAGTATCGCTAAGATCTTGACCGTAGACAGAAAGGGAATTTGAGGCAAAAAGTTGAGTAATAAGTAGTATTATTGCAAAATAAAACGCTAGTACTCCTCTTGGCTTGATTGGTGATCTGTCAAGGACATTTTGGTTCAATTTGATTTTCAATCATCCCGTCCGAAGGAATTCCCAAGGACTAATCCCATCAAAGTGAAGACGTCTCCCCCTTTTAATATTACTCACCATGAAAGTCGCACTGGTGTTTGCTGTTCTCCTTCTCCTCTTCGTGGCAGAGTTTACAATTGTTACTAAAGCAGTTGAGCTTCCCCACCGGATTTGCATGGTATCTGAAATGGACTTTCATAGCAACAAACTCATGAATGATGCCTTCCATGCATTGTGCTAAAGAAAAACCTGAGGCCGTCGTCATTGCAACACTGCTACTTCACATTCCGAGATTGCTTGATTTAAGCTGTCTGACGATTCTCTACCATGAGAATGAATCAGTCAAAAAGTTTAGATCATGAACTGCAATTCGTCTGAAGAAAGTATATTTCATCTCTATTTTGAGCGGATGCTCAGCTTCACGTAGTGCTTAGGCAATTCAATGGCTACTTAACTAGTATCACCATAGAGACCAAGGGAGTGTTTAAGCTCCAATCCAGAGCCGCTGGTTAGATCGCAAAAACAGTCCACTCAGCTTGGCCCCGATAGGTGAATACCGTCCCAGGCATTTCTATATTGCTAATGCAATAATTAAACGATTATTCAATTCTCACATATGAGACTACGTCCTTAGAATGTACACGTGGAGGACCGCGCTTTCTCATACGTCTTGATAAAGACATCGCGCGGGAGCTAAAGGCGAAGGGTGTATCTTCCTTTAAGTGCAAGGTGGAATGTGAGGAACTTTCGTTTGCTGCCGGTAAGCAATATGACTCTTAAAGGTGTGAATTGAATGCCCAGATTGGGCGTCAATTAGAGATCCCAGACTTTCATATCTCAGCCTATGCCTTATGAGCCTATTGCGTCCGGACAGTTAGCGAGACCTAATTAGGCTAACCTAATATATAGAATCTATTTGGATTCCCTGAAAAGAGAAACACTATCGGACGTTTATGCTAGTCACTTATTTCTAGAGTGAGAGGGATGATGATGATCATTTCTCTCAAATTGCAGAATAGCGCCATCTCTTTTTAAATAGAACTCTAGTGATTTTATCTTGCTTTTATAGAAAAGGACTTTTTTACCATCTTCATCGATGTTAACCTTATC
>JALZFN010000261.1 GCA_030861545.1 Thermoproteota archaeon
ACGTTACACCCCTTGAAGAACATAGCCAGCTTGTCCGTCGGTCGTGTATCGCCAGAAATGCCTATTTTCCTTCCCTTGCGTGGTGGTCCGACAACTTGACTCGCTCTGATCATCTCGCCTTTAAAGAGTATGTCCTGTCCATGCTGGAGCTTGCTGTACAGCTTGCTCGCAGGTATTCCCAATCTCCTTGCCTCCTTGATATCAAAGGCACCAGGCCTATCAAACTCCTCAAGGCAGTACGCAAGAGAGGGGACGGAGTGTAGGGCCTCGCAGCAGGATACTTGATAGTCATTCTCCTTGACTACCAGACCCTCATTCTCTATTTTATGTACGATTACATTAAATGTCAGCCCAAAGTTTATGATACGCATATTTTCCCGTAAGAACTCTTCAAGCCGTGGCTCTCCATAAATGTCAATACTCTTTTCTCTTCCTTGTAGTCCCATCGTCTGAAGGAGTCCAAGCAGCCCTACACAATGGTCGGCGTGCATATGAGTAATAAAGATCTTCATTTTCCTGTTCATCCCAAGACCTGCTTTGATAAAGTTGCGCTGCATCCCTTCACCGGTATCAAAGAGCATGAGCTCACTTCCCCTCATTAGCGCGATTGAGGACAGCCCACGCTGTACAGTAGGAGTAGCTGATGAGGTGCCCAAGAAAACGAGCTGCATATCCACCATTTGGCCTTACTTATGACATATTGTCTGTCAAATTTATGCTAATAGCGAGGCTTGAGTGCCGCTGCTATTGCCGGACTTATATCTACCTTGGCATATTCACTTGGCACAGAATTGGTTGAGATAATCTCCTGAACGCCAGCAGACTTGATCTTTTGATCCGCACTTCCAATCAGAAGAGCATGAGTGCACATTGCATATATCTTGCCCACCCCCTTTTTCTGTAGTACTTCTGCCGCCTTAATGATGCTGGCGCCGCTGCTTATTATGTCGTCTATCAGTATCAGATCCCTTCCGGAGATATCTGTATTGAGCCTTTCATCTACGGTCACTTCCCCACTGACTCTGTCTCGGGACTTTTTCAAAGCAATCATGTCTATGTGGAGGTGCCTGGCAAAATCCTTTGCCCTGTTGGTTCCGCCCACATCAGGCGACACCGCAACGGGCTCATGCAATTTCATTTTGTAGACATGATCAGCCAGAAGTGGAATTGAAGAAACATTCTGAATGCTGGCAAAGTATGACATTGCAAGCTGGCTGTGTATATCAACTGTAACAATATGCTTGATACCTACTGCTTCAAACAATTTGGCCACCACGGCAATGCTTACCACTTCGCCTTCCAGAAAAGCCCTATCTTGGCGAGCGTACCCAAGATAAGGAATGACTGCGCATATATTCTCCACGCCGTCGTCTGTACATTTT
This sequence comes from Thermoproteota archaeon, assembly GCA_030861545.1. GTDB lineage: Archaea > Thermoproteota > Nitrososphaeria > Nitrososphaerales > Nitrososphaeraceae > Nitrososphaera. The sequence goes on from JALZFN010000261.1 coordinate 1,383, forward strand.
TTTGCCATCATCATCAGTTGAAGGAGGTGTGTATCAGTAGGTGGATATGCCGATTGCACGATTATGCAATTCCTGCCAACTTTGTCTAGCTTGATCTTGCTTTCTCCATCTGAGAATATTCTCAGCTCTGCCACCCTCAGTTGTGTTTTAAGTTTCTTTGCTATATTGTTGGCAAGATCAGATGATGCTGGTCCCGCTACCACCCATGCCTCTGTCAACTTTTCTGACAGTTAGAGTGCCACATCCTACATATCTATTCCCTTTAGAAAGAATTCTTAGCTAATAGTAATGGTACCAAAATCACACAGATCTATATACTTAAGCACCTTCAAAATATTTGCATATATTCAATAATTCCTGTGCGCATTATCTTTTTTTGTATTCTCTACAGAATTAGGTGCTTACCAAAGGTCATTATTGTACTTTTAGTATTGATTAGGAGGTTGCCGTATCTGAAACCGTGATGATGTTTAGAACATTAATCATTATACTCTGGGCAGTGAGCGTAGCTACCATGATGGTCATCTGAGCTTTCATATTACAAACCGGTCTATTTTACCGGAGTGGATTATTTCAGAAATTCTGTCTGCAATTCTGCTCAAGTCTATTCCATAATACGTACCACTGGCTCTACCAAGCTTTTTTCTGGCCCTTTGTAATATAGCAATACAAACATCTGGCTCATCCTTTTCGTCGTGCACAAATGCAGCTGCTACAAGAATGATGCCGTTTAGAATATCCTTTTCAATCCCACTTTCGTTTTTCCATACATACTCCAGCACTTCATGAGCTTGCCAATACTTTTCATCATTAAATAGTTGCATCGCCCGCTTGATAGCCTCATCCTTCCCAATATGTCGTTCTATGATGTGCTCATAGCTGCCCAATGCAGATATCGCTTCAAGCCTTTCTATTATTCTATTAATATCCATACCATCAGATATGCTGATATCAAACTCGATGTACTTCTTAGAAACGCGGGCATCGCGGATGGTAGCTTCAATTTCCACCAGTTCTCTTGCTCTGCGTAGAAGAGCAGCAGCATCTTTGGAGGTATATGGCATAATGTTCTTCAGGTGTACGATATACCGTTTCATACATTATCCAAGGTGCTTTCTACCACAAATAACTTGCCTTTGAGCGGTGTAGGCTAAAAGTATCACCAGATTAGAGTTATACACGGATTGAAACTTCATTCACTCAAGAGGTGATAGACTCACGACTGGGCAACATGTTGCCGGGCTTACAACATGTATGTGAGGGTGTTGTATCTCACGGCCCCGTTCATTTGAAACAATAAATATCTATGGAAATTGCAATAAAATGATGAAGATGCTAAGCATTGATGAGCAGACGTACAGGCGGGTAGAATCGATCATGAGCGACATGATGCATACAAAGAAACGCAATATTACCTACGACGACCTAATAAACGAATTGATAGATGTGTATCAAGACCGCATAGCGTTAAACGGTGAAAATGCTGGAGGCTAGGGAAGCTTAAATTGCAGGCGCGTATATATATAGCTGCCAACTGAAATCGGGCGGGTCGTAATGAAATCTCCTAAATGCAGGAAATTCCACCTTGCATTGCAAGCCAGTGCAGTCCAGCAGCTAATATGCTTATCGACCCAACAATCATCTATCAGATTGTACCGAATGCATATTTTAGCCGTAATTGCACTAACGCTTTCAATTATTTTATCAATAACTACAGATGCGTATTCTGCTGGGGACTCAGTAAGAATAGTCGCTCAATCATCATTTGTTGATTCTGAAGGTAGACTGAACATAGTAGGCACAGTCAGGAATACCGGCACCTTGCCAGTTCAAGCCATGGTAGGCTTAGAGGTACAAGATGAAGGTGGAAATATGGTCGAGCAGCAACCGACCTATGGCCGCATCATGTGGCCACTGAATGACTCTCCTTTCAAATTTGTCATCGATTCTGGAAGTGCCAGTAGTGGTCCTTTCATAGCAGATGTAAAGGAAGTCGAAGCAATACACAACGACATGATCATACTTAACTACAGCAG
>JALZFN010000176.1 GCA_030861545.1 Thermoproteota archaeon
CAGTAGCAAACGATAATGGAACTAATGAAAGAGGATTGCTGGGATTGGCTGTTGACAAGTATAACGAGACTACTACTTACGTCTTTGTTTATTATACCGAGTCGGGAGGAGGACAGGACGGCGATGACAGTGACGACGTAGTGCCAGCTGGAAACCGCCTTTACAGATATGAGCTAGCAGAGACCCGGGATGAGAATAATGATAGCGTGGCCAAGTTGATAAATCCAAAGTTGCTTTTAGACCTTACCGCTAGACCTGGTCCTCGCTATAATGGTGGCCCGCTTTTAGTTACTCATGAAGAAAGTAATGTCAATAATACTGTTGGCAGCACCGGCGGTACTCCCACCCCTGCGACAACCATCTATCTTATGATAGGAGATCTGGACCACCACGAGACAAAGGCTCAGAATTTCGAGAGCGGTCCACCACCGGATGGAACAGGCGGAATATTGAAAGTTGACATTGAAGGCAATCCATTGTCAAATCATCCCCTTGTCGAAAGCAACGAGGAAGAGGAAGAAAATGATAACAACGAAAATAATGAGGTTAACATGCTGGATTACTATTTTGCTTATGGTATAAGGAATTCTTTTGGCATGGATGTAGATCCTGTGACAGGATTCTTATGGGACACAGAAAACGGGCCAAATAATGGTGATGAGATAAATCTTGTACAGCCTGGATTTAACAGTGGCTGGATGGATGTACAAGGGATGGCTTCTTCAGATGTAGACGACGACTTGGAGGATTTTGATGGATCGGGCGAATATAGCGACCCAGAATTTGTATGGGATACTACAGTAGGTGTGACTGCCATTAAATTCTTCAATTCCACACAACTTGGTGAAGAATATGATGATGATCTGTTTGTGGGAGACATAAACGATGGTAGACTATACCATTTTGATCTCGACGACGATAGAACAGGTCTAATGCTAGACGGTCCACTTTCTGATGATGTGGCAGATAATGAAGGTCAGCTAAGCGATGTCATATTCGGGACAGGGTTTACTGGCATTACAGATCTTGAGGTTGGACCCGACGGTTATCTCTACATATTAATGTATACAACAGGACAAATAATGAGGATAGTTCCGGAGTAAAACAGGGTGAAAGCGATTAATGTGTGTGTATATGATAGCAGTAAAGATGATATCTGATGTTATGATAACGATTGATGCATAATGTGGCCAAATCAGCCACTATAAGGCCCACTCTTCCGCACCCCCACTTCTGCAACTTTTCAATCACAGATAATAATCTCTGTGCCCTAACTGAAAAGGCTCAAAAATTGAGTACATATCTTTTTTCTTTGATCAAGATATTATTGGAATATTTGTCGATTTCGTCATAGGTAATTTGAGTGTCACTACGCCATTTTCGTACGTCGCCTTGCCCACCCCCGCCGCTTTTTCTTCTTCCTTAACTGATATTGGCAACAGCACTTTCTTGTCTATCTTAAGTGGCCTGTGCCTGTAGTAGACTGTGCCGAGGATCTCTGCTTGCTCCCTCTTCGCTATTATAGACAATACATTGCCTGTAATCCTCAGGTTAATATCCTTCTTTGCAAAGCCTGGGAGGTCGATAGTAACTACGAGATCATTGCCGTCTTCTACCATATCGATTGCTGGCATTACAAACTCATAAAAATCTCTAGATCTGCTGTCCAACTCCTTGACAAGCTCTCTTGCCACATATCCTCCAATGCCCATATAGTGCATAACTTCCCCAAGACGATATAAATCCTTTATTTTCCGCCTCCAACTTCAATAAAAGTAAAAATACTCCTGTGAGGATATGCACACCCAAGTCAATGTATGCCGGTTCCTACGAGATGCCAAACTGCAACGCCTGCGGTAGACAGGTAAGGCCGGGAGAGCTCTCTGAGAGTTTTACATGTCCAAAGTGCAGGAATGCAACGATATGGCGCTGCGAGGGCTGTAAGGGCAAGCAGAAAAAGTATCAGTGCACTGCTTGTGGGCACAAAGGTCGCTAAGTCAGCACTTTGAAAAAGCTTCTAACAAGCTCTTTTTGATCCTGCTGCATTGCGACGAAAGCCTCTACTAGCTCTTTTTCAACTGTTATCTGATTCGCAATAACTGACCTCAGCTTCTTGAGGTCAAGCGGTGCAATGCTATCAATTGCGCCAGTGCTGTAGGCGTAAATATACTCATTGATTATCTTTGAGACAAATGATGGCGCCACCGATATCAGAAAGAGCATGCCCTCTTTCATTATCTTAGAATTAGAATCGCTTGCCGCTAGTGATGAGATGTGTGACTGCAGCAGCCTCATGCGATTATCGCGGAGCTCTTCAATTGAGGATGCTACTAAAATACCAGTGTCTGTCAGCTCATAGAATGGCACTCCTTCCAACTGGAGCGCTTTTGGTCCCCTCCTCAAGGGCAGCCTGCCTCCTTCCCTTACCACGCTTGCTGGAATTAGAACCTCATCAAGGTCGCGGAATATACCAGAGTATATGTTCTGCCATAAGATGCCATGTTGCTTGGCAATGGCGTGTGCTATAGAGGTCCTAGTGCGAAGCTCTGGGCTCTGCTCTGCTGCCAAGTGTGCAATGATGCCACGTTGCCTCTTTGCCTCGCCAGTGAACTTGTTCTTGCGGGTCTTGAAAGTGTCAAATATCGCAATGGTTGACTTGTCGTCATTTTCAGCTTCTTCTTTCACTTGCAAGGAAACACCATCCGTAAAGTTATTCCTTACACCAGTCTGTTAATATTTTAATTTGTTGGTTTCTTATATTAAATTTTGGGCGGGCATGTCATATTATATATTATAAACGCATGCCATGTTCAAATAACACCAAATGTCTTTTTTCAGACAATTATCATAGTCAATCATTTTTTGCATCTATAATTCGAAAATTTTTCAATGAAGATGAAAATCTTTGAATCTTTTTATAACGCATATCTGACCCTTAGGCAGTGGCAACAAAGGGCAAGATAATCACAATAGAAGGCACAGACAAAGCCGGCAAAACTAGCCAGTCCCGCATGCTTGCAGAGACCCTGAAGGCTTCAGGGAAGGTTTGCGTCATCCTGGACTTTCCAGATTATGCGACGCCTATTGGGATAGAGATAAAGGCGTTCCTTGAGGGCAAGCGGGATTATCCTCCGGAGGTCAAGCACCTGTTGTTTTCTGCAAACAGGTGGGAGAAAAAGAAAGAGATCGAGAGTATGCTCGAAAATGGCACGATTATAGTCATGAACCGTTACTGGGAGTCAAACCTTGTCTATGGTGTAGCAAACGGCATAGATGTCAATTGGCTACTTCGACTTGATAAGGGACTGCCAAAGGAAGATCTTGTACTCGTGCTTCTGGTAAACCCAAGCATATCTGCCAAGCGCGCGGAGATACAGGACGCCTTTGAGTCTGACCCTCAACTGGCAGCAAAGGCCTATAAAAACTATCTAAAGTTTGCAAAGCAGTTTAAATGGAAGATTATCGATGGCTCAAAGAGCAAAGAGCTGGTTCATCAAGAGATAATGAAGATTATAGGAAAAGAGCTGAAAGTTTAAGTCCTGTCGAATTGTTGTGATACTAGCAATTAATATGGAATTTGCAGGCGAGATAACAGATCCTGTACATAAGTACATCCGTTTCTCTCAAGTCGAAAAACAAGTGATCGACAGCCCTGCCTTTCAGCGCCTGCGAAGGATAAGGCAGTTGGCTGGCGCGCATCTAGTGTACCCCAGCGCACAGCACTCGCGCTTCGAGCACTCACTTGGTGCAATGCATATTGCTGGCCTTGCAGGCGAAACACTGCTTAGAAAGGGATACATCGATCATGCAGAAATGGTACAAGATCTAAGACTCGCCGCGCTGTTACATGATATCGGACACGGTCCTTTCTCGCACCTGTTCGAAGAATTGCTTGAATATCGCTGCAATACCACTCATGAGGAGCTTGGGAAAAAGATCATCATGCAAAGCGAGATATTTGATATCCTAGAAAGGAACGGCTGCAGTGCTCACCAGATATGTCGGCTTTCATTTGGCCAGTCAAAGGTAAATTTCATGAATGAGATCATTTCAGGTGGACTGTCTGCAGATATTATGGACTATTTGCCACGCGATGGACTTTTCACTGGCGCAGAATATGCTAAGGTTGACTACCACAGGCTTGTGAGTTCTCTTGAAGTTTCAAGGAATCGACTTGCGATAGACAGGTCTGCTCTCAACTCACTTGAATCAATGCTGATATCGCGGTATGAGATGTTTAAAGCGGTATATTTTCATAAGACTGTGAGGGCTGCTGAAGTGATGCTCCTGCGCTCTATGATTTCGGCAGATGAAGCGCTTGGGCTGACAAACACTTCTCTTAACAACTACCTTGCGCTAACAGACGAAGCGATACTTGAACGGCTCTGTACGCTTTCCGGCAAGTTTTCATTTTCAGGTAAGATGGCGCGCGATTACCGCGACAGAAGGCTGCTTAAGAGCGTCTATGAAAAATTCTTGCACAAGCGCGATAGGCAAAGGATGGACAGAAAAGGCCTTGAGGCTCTTGCATACCGCATTGCAGATATCGCAGATATTGACAGAAACTATGTCTTTGTCGATGCCTCGCGCGTACCATCAATGCCGCTGACTCCCAGCAAAGAAGAGATGTATTCTGTGTTGGTTGTCGATAAGGAGCGAGTATATGAGATGCCAGTATCAGAGATTCCACTTGTTGAATCGATCTCTGGATTCTTTGACATGCTGCGTGTCTATACTACTGCAGAGAACCGAGAGGAGGTGGAGCGAGCTGTTAAAAAAGTACTTGGCGATCAAGAGATTCTGCATATGGGGGCGGGTAAGATTCACGCGCGCTAGAGATCGGATTGTAATCAAATTATCGGGAAGAGTGTTTAACAATGAAGCAGCATATGAGCTGAAGAAATATGCTATCATGCTAAGCGAAATAAGTAAAAAGGTACAACTGGTGGTTGTGGCTGGCGGAGGAAAGGTTGCTCGCCACTATATCTCCACTGCAAGAAGTTTTGGCTCAGATGAAGCATCTCTTGACATGCTAGGCATCGAGGTTTCAAGGTTGAATGCCAGGCTCCTGATACTTGCGCTTGGCGATCAGGCATACCCCGTAGTCCCTGAAGACTTGGAACAGGTGAGCAAGGCAGTTACAGGCAATAGTGGCACTAGTAGTAGTAATAGTAGTAGAGTAGTTGTCACAGGCGGCCTGCATCCGGGCCAGAGCACAAATGCTACGGCTGCACTTATTGCTGAAAAGGTCAAAGCGTCTAAATTTCTTAATGCAACAGATGTCAATGGCATTTATGATTCCGATCCGAACAAGAACAAGGGCGCCAAGCTATTCAAGGAAATTACTGTCAAAAAGTGTATCGAGCTATTGGGATCTGAAGATTCAGTGGCAGGTGCCTATGACCTGATGGATATTGTAGCACTCAAGGTGATAGAGCGGAGCAAGATCCATACGGTAGTGCTTAAATCAGATCCTACAGCAATCAAAAATGCAATTTCAAGAAGTGGTATAGGGACGCGCATTGTGATATAGAGACAACGTCATATTCATTTCATGTATATTCTGGTTTTGCAACCTGCAGCAGACCCACAAAGGATCCGAATATTATTATATTTGCATTGTAGGCCTTGATGTGATATATGCAAGAGCTATGTCTCATGCTTATCTTATAGTATTTGACTTTGACACCATCTTACTATGACTAACATACGTACAGACACACATACAGCACGCACACATACAGCATGTAGCCTATGACACTGTTTTGATCTCGCCTGTGAACTCTTGGATGCCATCAGTAAGCATCTTTTTGAAAGCTTCTTCTCCTTGTTCTATCGGAAGGGGTCTTGACTGAGCCTTGGCATAGCCATCCTTATCGCAAATAAAAAGCATCATCTCATTGCCTCGAGTCATCTTGCCTGCCATATCCTCTTCGCCTACCGGCTCAAACCCTGATACCTTACCTTGCTTGACAGTGAAGGTCAGCATGGAAAAGCCGGTGTAATCGAAAAGCCTCATCTGAGCCTTCTGCGCCCTTTCGCGCCCAATCTGTGCCGCCTTATGGTACTGCAACCGGCAGCAACTTTTTGTCACTGCTAGTATAAGTATTTGGATTAATCGACAGCTTTAAAGGAAGCGCAAACACGAAAAAGGGCAGTTGTGAATACAAAGGTAATTTATGCAGCAGCTGGCGGCATTGCGGCAGCTGCCATAGCGATATTTTTTGTCGTGGGGATGGGAGGTTTCAGATTCCCTGGCAGTAGCGATAATAATAATACTACTCCAGGCGCGGCTCAGACTCAGCAAGCTGATCTTCAGCTAGGACTCAAGGACATAATAGCTGAAAAGGTAAACGAGAAAAATGCAACTGTGCAGGTCGTCTTTGAAGTCCACAACCCTAACAGAAGCACTGCAGTTCTTGAAACCATCCACTATTTGCTATACGTGGGTCAGTTTCAAATGACAATCGGCGACATTGGAGTGAGCCCAGAAGGTTTCGTATCTGGACAAGAGAACACCTTTCCTATAGTTGGCAACAGTACAGTCACTCTTAAGGATGAAGAAGTTGCAGCGCGTAATAACCTTACCGCCAGCAGCTGGGACAGTATGGTAAACGGTTCTGCTCAATATAGAGTTGAGGGCAGTTATTCCTATAGATTGACCGGCTCAAACTTCCAAACAAGCTACTACGAGAAAGGGTTTACTTTAACATTTCCATAAGATTTCATGATATTATCCTGGCGCAAAACGCTATAATCAGATAAGGATATTAAGTTTCAAGCGGGGCTTTCCAAGTAATATGGCTGAAGAAATGTTCATGTTCGCGGTAACAGCAGGGATCTTTGTATTCCTGGTAGCGGTACTGTTTGGCTCACGGGCAAGAAGGTACAGCCAAGGATTCACGCCATCTGAAGGTCATACTGAGCATAGCTGATGGCACATCTCCGCATATTTTTATTATTATTTTCTGGTTCTGTAATGTCATAAGCTCATCCTAGCGCTGTAACAGGTCGGCTCATGGTATCCTACCGACAAGCTGTTTATTAGTCCCTAGTGTTAAAATCTCGGAACGCAACCTAATGACGGGAATGGCGGTTGAATCAAAAAGAAAGATTTTCAACAAAGTTATCCAATGGTTAAGAGAAGAAGGCTTCCCAAAGGTAGAAGTAGAACCTGATGGCGCCGAACTGTTTGCAAAAGTATTCCCAATGATAGATGAACCTATGTTTTTTTATGTAGACTTTAGACGTAAATCAAGCGATAGTTTCATAATCGGTACAAACATCGATTTTTCAGAAGAAGACAAGAGGTCTATAGGGGCTCTAAAACTACAAGCCCAAAGTCAAGTCTATATGGACATTCGAAAGTTAGTGTATCCCATAGGAATAAATCTGGACACTAAATTCCCGAGAATAAGTCTTCATAAACTGATGTTTTTTGATTCTTTAAGGGGTAAACAATACTTTTTCGATTCAGTCAATAACTTACTTAATGCGATACAACTGGTCATGATAAGGTTTGATGAACTAAGAGTTCGGTCATAGCAAAGCTTCTCCAATCTATAGAATACAGCTTGTAAGCTAAAGAAGCATATGGATTGGTATGTTGAGGAAGAAATGACTAATCTTTCGATGCAGGATAAAACTACAGCAGATTCCAATGCGTCGGACTCGAACCAATTGCTACAGTAAGAAAAACATCATTCCCGAGCTTTTTCGTGTATTGGCAGCTATCAACGGTCATTCACCATATGAGCCGACCTGTTACAGCGCTAGGATGAGCTTATGACGTTACAGAACGTATTTTCTTCTTTTTAGTATAATATTATTTCTTGGGCTTAAAGATTTCCTCTAGTATAAAGCCTGAACTTTCCTCCTTTATCTTCTTTCTTGCATAACACCTTTCAAAGTATTTGCAACTTATGCATTGATCGGATGGTTCGACTATTGGAACTCTGTTTTCTTTTAGCAGTGTGCTGAGAACCTTTGCCCTTCTAATGAGTTCTTCAAACATCTTATTGTTCTTGGTCACAGAGAACTCGACTGTTTTGCCTTCTGAGGTCATATAGATCAAAAAGCCCTCATACTTGTTGAGTGCAAAGAGACACGCGTTAAGGTACAGCATGTGCCTTGGATGTGGGACCTCTGGTAGAGTAGGAACAATCTCAAATCTGACGATAAACTCGTTGGCTATTATCATATCTACATTAACTTCAAGCGCAAGTGTGTCGACCTTGTATTCGCCAAGTGCGTTGCTCAGCGAATGGCGCATACCATCTCCAAGCAGGCTTGAAACCTTAGTAGCACTATCTGAGGGCAATGAGTCTTTGCGTTCATAGTATGCAAACCTTGTGCAGCCAGAGGCTTCTATTGCATGGATTCTGTCTGGGTTAGTTTTGTCTATCTTGACGCTTAGGTTCTTGTATCTGTCATCAATGGCATTCTCTATTACTTCATGCAGGTTTTTGCCGCCTAGCATTTGCTATCTCTGTGTGTATCTTGCTGTGGTGCTATATATTGTACTGAGATTGTGTTGATTGCCTTCTAAATTGCAGTTTTTTTATTGAGAAAGAGTATTTCTGTTGGAAACAGGAGTAAATATATCGCTGATGTGTACAACTGTGTAAATATACTGTATAAGAATGAAGAGCAACACTAAGGATAGAAAGTAGATGTAAATAGTTATGGACAGTAAAGGTAGAAGTGATGTTCTTTAAGTAGTATATGACGATGTTAATGATGGCATTATGAAATTAAGGAATTTATATTATCATACCATTGCAACATGATTTGAGCCGCTAAAAGCCACTCCTGATCGGATCATCTGGCTTAATTATTTCGCGTAAAAGCGTAGTCGCATACGATCCCTTTGGCAGCTTGAAATACACCGTCAGCGGGTCTCGCTTATACGAAAAATCCATACACCAGAGCGATGCCTGCCGAAAGCCTCCTTGGTGGCTCAGCTCCTGCATCTCCTTGATGTAAAAGTCTTTTGCAGTCACTTCTTCCTC
>JALZFN010000291.1 GCA_030861545.1 Thermoproteota archaeon
TTATTAGAACAGAAGCATATTCATCATAATCACAAAATCGTTGTCTAATACAAAATGCTTTAATAAAAGCGCTACCTAGCTCCTTCCCGGGTTAAAGCCATTTTGAAGAAGATCGAAGCAGTTGTTCCTGCTGCAAGGCTGGAGCGGGCTTTTGCAGCGCTCAGAGAATTGGACTTAGGAGGTTTTACATATTATGATTCAAAGGGGCGCGGCCAAATACCACGTCCAGAAATCCACTCAGGAAGAGGCACAGGAACTTACAGGCCAGAGTTTAACGTAAATGCCACAATTGTTGTCGTCACCAAGGATTCTATGGCTGATAAAGTAATTGAAAAGATTTTAGAGAGCACAAGCAGCGGGCTTGCTGGCGAAGGCAAGATATTTGTGTCAGATGTGGACGAGGTAATCGATATCGGCTCACATCAGCGCGGAGAAGGTGCAGTATAAAAATCCGATTATTTTTTACCTTGTGATTAGTATCTCTTCGATAGCCTGGGCCACGTTAAGCATGCCCCTTCTCTTTGCATAGCCCTCTATCAGCTTTATCTGGTCTGGGGTAAAGCAGACTGGCATTGTTCTTCTGTTTTCTCTCATGCCAAAAGTACTGGCCTGCAAGATTATAACTCTTTCTCAGAATAGTCTCTTAAGCACTCTCACATCTGCCATAATGCACGTGCAGCTCTTACTAACGCTATGTCTCCTTAACCTCAAAACGAAAGAAAGATAGCAGTCTCTATGCAAAAAAATAGATTGATGTAATTTTTTCTCATCTCCATTTCAAAATAACCGCCGCCATCAACTTAGTAATGCGAAGAATATATATACTAAATATCCTAGCCCAGGCAGTTCAACACTATTATTGTTTTAACCAGCAAACAAAAACTGAAGAAGAAGAAAATCGCCGTCGCCGCTAAAGAGCAGCGTCATTTTTTTCCTTGCTTCCAATATCGTATGCTTCGGCAACGTCGTAGATAAAGATCTTGCCATCAGATGCGGACCCAGTGCTCAAAGTCCTTAGCACATCATCAACAATCTCCTTGGCCTTGGCGTCAGGCACGAGCACTTCAATCTTGGTGCGAAAGCCAAATTCTGGAGTATACCTCATAACTCCTCTCCCAACTGAAACAGGCTCCCTTTTTGCCCTGCCTCTTCCCTTGATGTCATAAAACGTCATACCGCCTACCTTGTGCCTATGCAGCAGTTCGTTGATTTCTGACAGGCGCTCGTGTGGAATGACCATGTCCAGCCTCTTCATGCTACTTTGGTCACATCTCGACGGTATTAAGGATTATCAAAACTACAAAAAAATTATCAATATGACATAATTTTTGAGCCCTATGTTACGTTTGTGCCGCTTTCAAAATCTTTATGACGTATCAGATCGTGCTGGTTTTGAAATTCCTTGCCGCATCTGTTGCATACGAAATTTGACATAGCGGTTGGTGTGACCTCTGGGTAATCTTTCCGCTCTTCTCTTTCGTTTACAGCCTCCCGGTCTTTGATGCTTGCATCGGCAGTAGTTTGGCGGATACGGACATCTGGGCTTTCTCTAGTCCCATCAGTTATCTGATGATCCTTGTTCTTCTTGGCGGGAACATTTTCTTCAAGTGCCTTTTGCACATGATACTGATCACGAAATTGAGTATAGCCATTGAGGCTTTCAAAAAGCGCAACAATATCTTCTTTTTCATCTACGTCGACGCCCTTGACATAATAATCTATAATGTCGTGCTTAAACGCTGGAAATCTAAGTCCTGCAAGTTGAGCTACAGCTTTATTTACAAAATCTGGATTATTTGTCGCTTTTTCTATTGCGCGGTTGATTCGGGCCGCATCGTAAGTAGCCACATGTTTTGCGGCATCGATGCTTTCTTTAGACTTATCTTTCATCTTATGTGTTTCTACTGGCACAACAATTCAGATAATAGTTTCAGCTGCTACTGTTTTGCCGATAAGCCGCCATCTACCATCATAACAGTTCCCGTGACCCACTTAGCGTCGTCGGAGCAAAGATACGCAACTGCGCCAGCGATGTCGTCCGGCTCACCTATCACATGTAAAGGAAATGTCGATTCAAGAACCTTTTTTGCTCCTTCATCTTGAAGATAGGGTTCAATTATTGAACTTCTAATAGTAGAAGGAGCAACACAGTTGCAGCGAATTTTGTATTGCCCATATTCGACAGCAATGCTTCTTGTGAACATTATTACACCAGCCTTTGTCACACCATACACGGAGAGCGGTACCTTCGGAATAGCTCGGATGCCAAGCACCGATGAAATATTGACGATGCTGCCAGCGCTATTTTCCATCATTATGGGGATCACTGCTTTTGTCATCCTAAACGTACCGATAAGATTGGTCTTGACAAGGTCATCCCATTGATCTTCGTTCATTTCATGAAATGGCACCGGGTCATTTATTGTACCCGCGTTGTTGACCAAGATATCTATATTATCAAATGAATTGATCGTTTGATCGACTGCGCTCAGGACCTCAGCTTCTTTGCTGATATCTGCTATTACTGTCATTGTGTTCTTTTTGTTGCCAATTTCAGAAGCTAGCTTTTGCAACTTTGTTCTATTCCTACCCAGCATGACGACCTTGCATCCTTCAGAAGCAAGCCT
>JALZFN010000298.1 GCA_030861545.1 Thermoproteota archaeon
CTTTAGGTGGCATTGTAATAGTAGAGCGCCTTCACGCACTCTTGGTCACAGCTCATCTGGGTCTAGGAATTGTACTATTCTCGATGATGGTGATAATCGTACTTTATGCCTATCGGATAGACTACTACGAAAAGGCCAAAGTCTCACAACAACAGCGTCGTCAGAGTGTGAATATTGGTGGTTAAAAAACATAATAAACATATACGCGAATGACTATTTTTTACTTCTAGGCGACAAAAAATGGGTCTACAGCCTAATGGCACCACTGTCTTTTCAGTGCGTAGTCTTGCTTTAATTGTGGCAGCCACACTTTACCTTTCATCTTTACTGTTAACAACTGTGACACAACAAAGAGCGTATGCCCATTTTGATCATTTTTCGCATTATAACAACAGAGGTGATGCTGTAGGCCCTTACTATGCCTATGAGGCTTTAGACCCCGAGTATGCCCGCCCAAATGAGCCAACTGCATTAATGTTCAGCATACAGGATAAGGATGGTCACGATACTTACAATGTTGTTACGATGATAGAAGTTTACTCCTATGCTACAGGGGAGCGACTAAAAGCATTTCCTTGGACAAAGCAAGACACTGGAGATTTTCAGCTTTTCTATAACTTTCCTGACGTTGGTAATTATCAGATAATACTTAGTGTTGCTTCAAACGGAGCATCAGTGAATCTTAATTCTATTGATCCTCCAAGAGCGACCCTTACAGGAACTGATGGATGCAACTGTGACCGTGCTATCTTTAACGTGACTGTTTCCAATACTTTTGGTACTGTATGGAACCTTGCCATGTTCGTTGCAGTTCTTGCACCTTTGACGATATTTGGCATTGTATTGGGTGTAGTATATGTTGGGAGGAGAAAACAAGGCGTCCAAGGTGAGCCATTTGAAGTCATAAAATGGATAATCATGCTTTTAGCAATTGCTGGAGGGTTAGTTCATTTGTCTGTATTTGCAGAGCATGCATCATTACGAATAGAATACAGTATATTTTTGATATCTGCAGGCATTATTCAAATACGATATGGTATATCCTACACGCTTTTAACTTTGAGAAGTTCCAATGCCAGATTTCGAGATCCTATATTTACAAGAAGTTATTACAAGAAAACAGTTGGGCTCAATCTATTTGGCTTAATTGGCACCGCCATCTTAATTGGCCTCTACATATATGCAGTGACTTTTCCTCCTCCTCTTTCACCCAATAATAGACCAGAAGATGTTGATGTAGCTGGCGTGCTAGCTAAATCTACCGAAGTGGTACTTGTATTTGGTATTCTCTACCTAATGAGGGGTGAAAAGAAGAGGTTTACTGCAAGGATGGCTCAGATATCAAGTAGACTAGAAGGGCACAGCGGCAGTGACCTGCAGTAAAACAGTAGAAGAAATTTTTCTTTCTTGTTGGCAAGGAATATTGATTCACTCAACTCTATGGAAATTATACTTCTTCTACTACCACATGTCACTATTCTCTAGCATTTAAAGTGACACTAGAACTATACAATTTGATAACAGAATCAGATAAAACATAAAACATAAAACACCAAGAATGCGACCAATACACTATATGGCTTGGAAAGTATTAATGCCGAAAAAGATAATGTTCGGCGAAAATGCTGCAAAAGAATTCCTCTATCCGGAAAATTCTCTTGTTATAACAACCACTACCGCCGATATCTACAACAAGTGGCTAGACTATATGGGCATCAAAAAATATCAAATTTATGACAAAGCAACTCCTGATCCAGCTATTGAAACAGTTGAGGAGATACATAAACAATACGCGGACAAAAATATTAGTGCATATATTGGCCTTGGAGGTGGAAGCTCGATGGATATCTGCAAGTACCTAAGCAAGCTCACCGGTATACCTAAAATCCTAATCCCAACCACGTTTGGAACAGGTGCGGAAATGACCACATATGCTGTCATTAGCTTCAATCATAAGAAAAAGCTCCTGCAAGATGAGGCCTTTCTTGCTGACGCTGCAATAGTAGATCCATACTTTTTGCCTGGTACGCCATTTAACATCATGCGAAACTCTGCTTGCGATGCGGCAGCTCAGGCGTCAGAAGGCTATGACAGCAAGGCCGGAAGCCCCTTTACACGCTTCTTTTGCAAGGAAGCGTTTGATATCCTATATGATGCAATCATTAACGACAAGCCCAATCTTCTACCGTATGGCGCAATGCTCTCCGGCATTGGCTTTGGCAACTCGTCAACTACTTTGGGGCATGCACTTTCTTATGTGTTTTCAAATGAAGGAGTTCCACATGGATATGCCCTATCATCATGCACAACAGTAGCTCATAAGTTCAATAGGTCAATTTATTATGAGCGCTTTAAACAGATTGCTCAGAAGCTGAAGTTCGAACCACTTAAGCTAAAAAAGCCACTTGACCAGGCAGC
>JALZFN010000184.1 GCA_030861545.1 Thermoproteota archaeon
CAATGGTAGAGCGGCTACCTTAATGTGTTCATGATGCACGATTGTTATCTCCAGAATATGGATACTACGCCAAGGCCAGCGATACATAATCCAGCATATGATACAAACTGGACACCTAGAAATGAACCTAGCAATGCTACGCCTATGCCACTTGCGATAGTTACCGCCTCGCCTACCCTCCTCTGACTTCTTGGGTGTCGCCGCTTCCGATTTCGCACCAATAAAATTGAGGAATGGTCTTGGTTTTATAAAATTACCTATGCAGCTAATCTTATCCCTCTAAAATTTTTTTGCCTGGGATCTCATTTGTCTTGTCCTTCTTACTTTGTGTTTTCCTATTCTTCAACCGTTGGTTGTTGCCTTCTAATATCCCACCTAAAATTCGTTTTGTTGTTGATACAATGTATTCCACAACTAGATTTTAATCTCAATTGGCGCTCGAAGGCTCGGCAGTGAGATCTTTGCAAACCAACAGACGCTTACAATGGCCTCAGATAACGCAAAATAATAATGGCTTTGGACAGTCAATATAGGCTGGATGGCATTATCAAAACACGACCATAGGAGTCGAGATTATATGCACTATAAGATCCCAACATCAATTTCAGGTCTTTGCATAAGATAATTTAGGTGATCTCCGACAGGAATGAGATACACCCTTGAGGGCCTTTGAGGTTTTCAATGTTAACGAAAGACAGAATGTCGTACTCACGCCATTTCTGGCTGCCATTCATTGCTCGATGGGTCCTTGACCATAACCGCTTCGCTGCCTTTTGACTTAGCACTGCTGATCAAGGGCCGAGATGTTATCGGCGCCAGTATGCTGGTAATAAGACCAATTGCCACTGCTATCGAAAACAAAGTCATGTCTATCAGACCGGCGGCAAAGCCTATTGCTGCAATTACGAGTTCAACCATCCCACGACCATTCATAAGGAAGCCTATTGCTAGGCTAAGCTCACGATTAAATCCTACAATCTTTGCACCGGCGTACGCGCCCACAACCTTGGAGACAATTGCCACTCCTAGTAGCGACAGGAACAGAGGTATCGCATTAAGCAGCGATACTACGTTGAATTCTATGCCTATGAGGGTGAAAAATATAGGAGCGAAAAAGCCAAACGTGATGGCGGAGATAATTCCGTAGACCTTATTAAAGTTCTGCCTGCCTATCATCCCCTTGTAAACGATCAACCCGGAGAAGAAAGTACCTATTAGAAAGTGCAGGCCGATCTCTTGTGCGATTAGTGACACAGCTATTGTGGTTATCAAAAGTATTCCAAAAGCCGCCTCCCTAGTCTGAAGCCTTTTAAAAAATGGCTCAACTTTTCTTGGTAACCAACCAGCAGTTCTTCGCAACAATATGTCGAATAGGAATATGCCTCCTAAGAACGCAGCCACCTTGCTTCCAGAAATGACAATATTTCCAAGATTCATCTGGCTATTTCCGCCTTCCGCTGCGACTTGGAGGATTATGGAAAGTACCATGAGCGACATGATATCATTAACAACCGCAGCCGTTATCACAGTGCTTCCGAGCCTGCTGTTGAGAACTCCAAACTGCATTAAGACCATGGCGCTCACAGGTACGGCGGTTATTGACAAGAGTAGCCCCATAAATAACGACTGAACAGTTGTAAGGCCGAAAAGGATCGATGCAAACATCCCCGACATGAGCGGCAGAAAGAAAGCAACGATCGATATGACTAGTGCAGACTTTCCCGAACGTCTGATCTCCCGCGCATCCATCTGTAGCCCAGCAAGGAACATCAAAAAGAACACAGCGAGGTTTGAAAGCACTTCAAGGTCAGGGTTTGGAAGTACAAGTGCGAGTATTGACGGACCTATTATGAGCCCTGCCACTAGCTCACCCACAAGCGCCGGTTGTCCAATGCGCTGAAAGATCTCTCCAAGGATCCTGGCCGCGACAAGGATCATAACGATGTTGATGAATAACTCCTCTGTCGCCACCTCCGTACAATAAATTAGTGGTTTATAAAACGGCTTCGCATTGCCCAGAAAGAACGGAAAAAGCAACAGTTTGATGCAGGACGGATAGGTAGGATCATGTGACGTGCTCGACAAGAATACTGCTGCCTACCGGCGATTGCTAAAGATCTCTCTACATGCAGCCAGGAATGCTGTATCCTCTGGATTCATCCTTTTAAGGCGTATTACCTTCTGTTTTTTGCGTATTGCTTTTGTATTTCATTTATCAAAAATGAAGAACGATATGCATGTGAATCAAGTCATAACTCTTCTTCATCTCTGCGCAATCAATTCCCAGATCTTTGTCAGTTGTTCTTTGTACTAGAAGTACATCAAATCCAAAATTGAAAGGCTCATTACACATAAGCGTTTGCAGACAGACAATAAGGTACATGACAGCCATATTGGATTAGTATGCGCTAAATATCCTCATACCCAAAGCTTCGACCAGAAAAAGTTAATATGTCACCAGTGATATTACTAGTGATATGATCGCTGAATGGCTTGCAAGGGTAGGAAGCGCCATCCCAAGAGGTTTTTCGAGGCAGTACATCCTCTCGTTGCTGAGAGAGCAGTCTATGACTGGAAAGCAAATAATTGATAGAGCTACCCTTCAGAGTGACGGCAAGTGGAGGCCGTCGCCGGGTTTGATTTACCCTCTGCTTGGTAGGCTCAGAGAAGACGGCTTGATTATCGAGGACGGGGAGGGTAGGTATACCATCACGAAAAAGGGACTTGAGGTAACCTCAGATCTCCAATCATTTGGCAATATGATCCAAAAACAGATTGACGTCATGCTTCGTGTGAGCAATGTTGGCCGATTTGTAGCGATGGATCTCATAGACAGAATTGCCGCAATTGGTACAGCCCTCAGCTCGAACCTTGACTCCATGACCCAAGAAGAGCGCAATAGATATAGAGATTTTCTTCAGAGCGAGCTGAATAAGCTTCGTGAGCAGGAAGCCAACAGCGCTGAAAAAGTGAATGTAGAATAATATGATCCAATGGAAATAGTACTCACGATACAATTTTTTGATGCAATATTCCGTCTGAAGAATATATTCTATGATCTCAAGCGAGTTCACACCACCTCCTCTCAGCACTTTTACTACGGACATCTGGTCTGACTTTCAGCAGCTTGTCGACGATTTTAGCCGAAAGGTGGGATTTGAAGGCATTGAATCCACTGGGAAATAAATGATTTCATTCCGTTCCTTAAAGTCTTATAGGCAGCGCATGTCACATACTAAAAGACTATTATTGGCATGGTAAAACGAACAGAGATAAGATTCTTGACTTCTACCTTGGCAACTTGATCCTAAATTTTGCTCAGTTTTGGTACTATCATAGTCTCTATCGTGCAAGCTATTAATTCAAGATTGATATTGATCGGCTGTGAGCGAAGAGGTAACAGAAAAGATACGCCTGCTGGTAGATGGGATGAGCAAGTTGGAAGTCGAGATCGCTTCTGCAACTGATACTATAAAGGATTATTACGTCAGGGCATCCGCTGCTATGCCTGAAGACAAGACTTATTTTCTTAATGGCGTGCAAACAGGATCAGTCGTTAAGTCATACCTTCTTACCCGTCGCGGCGTTGATATTCCAGGAGAGGAAACCATGGCGATACCGGAATTCATCGATAGCGTGATGCGCTTTGCTAACTACCCAAAGAGAAAGATAGAGGTTCTAAGTGACCTATCGGCGCACCTCGAAAAGATATACGCTATGGTTGAGGGTGAGGAAACCCAATAACATCCATCTGCGCATCTCTTTACCGACTACTTAGCTAATGATCTTCTAAGTATAGATGCTGACAGATAAGATAGGACACAAATCGAGGCTGAGCATTATCGTAGGTGTTTTCAAAGCAGCTCATTGAGCACAGATCAATCCCCAAGACATTCAAATAGGATTGTTTACTTCAGTCCTGCGGCCATATCAGCACCTCGAGGCTAATAAGGAGGAAAAAGTCTCACGAACATCTTTTAACAGATCTTTAAAGCTACAGTAGCGAAAGGCACAAGCAAACGAAAAGGATGAACCAACATCTTACCCTTATAATGTTGAAACTTCTGCTTACAATTAAATAATTAGAGCCAAGACCAAAAC
>JALZFN010000014.1 GCA_030861545.1 Thermoproteota archaeon
GCATAGCAGTGTTTACGATGCCCCCAGCTCCCGCTAGGAAGAACAAAATGATGCCCCCGACCGCAAATGCCATGGGTGCTCTGAATCGAATTCTTCCTCCCCACATTGTTGCTATCCAGTTAAAAACATGCATAGCTGAGGCTGGAACTGCTGCCAATGTACCTATCATAAATACTGTTTTCTCGCTAAAGCCCATACCTGTTGCATACATATGATGAGCCCAAGAAGCAAAGGAGACAATTGTCAGTAATACAAATGCGGTAACGCCTGA
This sequence comes from Thermoproteota archaeon, assembly GCA_030861545.1. Classification (GTDB taxonomy): domain Archaea; phylum Thermoproteota; class Nitrososphaeria; order Nitrososphaerales; family Nitrososphaeraceae; genus Nitrososphaera. The sequence continues at coordinate 272 of JALZFN010000014.1, forward strand.
TGTATAACTGAATATAGGTTTTCTTGAAAATTTAGCAACTATCTCATATATCATACCCACTGCCGGTATCAAGAAGACATAGACTTCAGGATGGAATGTAAACCAAAACAGATGTTGGTATGCTATGGGATCTCCTCCCATTGAGGGATTAAAGAAACCTGATACTCCCAATCTGTCAGTATACAACATGATAAGCGCAGCGGCAAAGCTAGGCATAGATACAAGGATAATAAGAGATGTGGAAAGGATGGACCATACAAAAAGAGGCATTTTCATTAAAGGCAGGTCTGGATGCTTCATCCTTAGGATGGTGACAACAAAATTGATAGAACCCAGAATTGATGAAATTCCTAAAATCTTTAATCCAAAGATCCACATTTCAGCAGCGGGCCCTGGCGCTCTTAAGATTGAGTAAGGAGGATACGCAGTCCAGCCCGTATCTGCAAAACCGAGCCATACTAGCGCGGCGCCAACGGGTATCATCCAGAATGCGACTGCATTAAGTTTTGGCCATGCCATGTCTTTGTATCTTACCATAATGGGTATCAGATAGTTGCCAATGCCAGCAGCAAATGGTATTACCCAAAGGAACAGCATTGTCGTTCCATGAACAGTGAAGATCCTATGAAATGTATTAGAATCTGGGATTATCTGTGCACCGGGAAGGAAGAGCTCTGATCTGATTGAGATAGCAAGCGCTCCACCCATGAAGAATAGAGTTAAAGAAAAGATAATGTACAGTAACCCAATGTCTGTATGATGAGTAGAAAAGAGTATCTCCCAAAGCGGGCGTGGTTTTCTAACTTCTAGAACCAACTTGTACCATCTCCCCTCTTTCTATACTGCCCATACAATGAAGAGATTGTCAATAAAAGCATTTTGTTTTTTGGCACAGCATACTATGGAAAGAGCTTCACATTTAATCATGCCATCGTTGAGGCTTATTAAAGAGAATTCAGCTTGCAACTGCGGTAGCTCCTACTGAGGGTATTAGATTCGTTGCAGAAGCATTCGTCAACTGTCCTCCCTGTTGCCCACCGCTTGGCTCATCTACGAACAGTTTTGCCCTCATCTGATAATGCGAAAACCCACAATATTCTCTGCACTGTATGAGGAATTCACCTGCTTGATCAGGAACATACCACATCGAGTTTACTCGGCCTGGCACAGCGTCCATCATCATTGCGAAATCTGGCGTATTAAATGAGTGGATAACATCTTGTGATGTTATCTCGAATCTATATGGAACGCCCTTAACAAGGTGTAGCTCTCCCAGCTCTCGCCGCCCGTCTTCATGCTCAAATGTCCAAAACCATTGTTGGCCGGTGACCTTCACGACTTCAGCATCCTCCGGGGCATCATCGAGTAATCTTTCAAGGTTCCATGCGTCTGCTCCAACATAAATTAGTATTGCGACTACTACGCCAATGTATACCCATTCTATTGTCCCGTGGCCCATTAATGTTGTGCGCCTCCAGTCCTAGGGACAATGTCTCCCCTATTCTTTGGATGGCTTTCGCGGAACCTCCAGCACACATAAGTCATCGTTCCCATGACGACTGCCCCAATAACAAATGCTATAACCATGAGGCGATAGAATAACGCCCAGATCTCTATTCTTGCTATGATGTAGCGCTCCGTAGACTCCTGCGCAAAGGCGGAAATACCAAGTCCAAGAATCATGAGCACGACTATAGGAATAAAAATTAAAATTATGGCTGAATGTGAAACCATGAATCTTTTCACTTTCTGCTAAACTTCATCTTTGAGCGATCCTATTTAAGGCTTTGCAAAACTCGATCATTCATTAGAGTAGCGATGCATTACCATCACATTAACACCGGAAAGAGAATAAATCTCGCTTTCATGCTTCAATATAGTAAGCGAAGCATTGCGGATGTGCCATCGATATAGTGCCTCGGGCTTTAAATCAAGCAGAGTGGCAAGTGCTGCCTTGATCGGGTCAAGATGCGTAACCATTAGGACATTGCTGTCTCTGTGCTTTTTGACCAGCTCGTCAAGCAGGCTCTTGATGCGTTGCTTGATAGATGAGAAGGTCTCAACCCCGAAGCCTTCAAGCACAGGGTCATACTCTGAATAGAACCTCAGAAAGAGGTCACCATATTTTGTTATGATGTCTTCATAGTTCATGCCAACAAGCTTGCCCATCTCCGTTTCGTATAGCCGCTCATCAACCCGATAATCCACCCCAAGAATCTGACAGGCTATCTTGGCGGTCTCTAAAGCTCTGAGTACTGGTGAGACATAGACATGTTCTATAGCTATACTTTTCAGTTGCTTTGCAGTGTCGGCTACTTGCTGTCTGCCCTGCTCTGTCAGGTGCGCTTCCATATTCCTGCCGACAAGGATCCGGCTTACATTATTTTCCGCTTGTCCGTGGCGCATAAAAATCACTAGAGGCAATGGTTTGAGCGTGATTTTTGTCGTTTTTATTCGTTGTTTTGTCTAGACAGTCGCGGCGTAGCAGCATATATAGCTGGTGCGGCGTCAAGGGTTTCACCTAAAAGCCTTTAGCTTTACAAAAAGTTAATAGCTAAAGAACGTGTTTCAACTTCTAGAGAGATATCATAATAAAAGATCTATCCGGCGAGCGGGTAGATACATTGCGTTATCTAATAAGAGCACGAATAGATGCAGCTGTTACAAAATGATCACAAGACCTATGCCTCTGTATTCTTTCCACAGCTATTGCATTTTGAACAACCTCTAAGCGGTGACGTATGTGCTCGTATGAAAGTCTGGCAGGATGTGATCAATAAAGAAGTGTAAAACTTCCAGATAGATTGGGTATAGATATGTGATTTTTACAGTAGCGGCAATGTCCGGTTACAAAAGAAAGGAAGTGTGCTTGGGTAGAAAAGACCGTGCTTCTTTTGAAGCATATGAGCAAGACACAGGGAAACTGCATAAGATGGCAGAGCAGGTCTTGTTTACTATACTGAATGAAGCAGTCAAGTATGACAAATTCAACTCACAGTATAACCAAGTCTCTAAAAAATATATTCATGCAGCCAACTGAGTATGTCCAGACGATTTGGAAGACAAAAGAGTTTCAATTACTTTGCGCAGATCCGCTTTGTAAGTGTTGGTTGAAAATTTTGATACCCCTTCGCTGAGTTGGGTTCTTTCTGTTTGCATATTGTTATCCGAGGCTATCAATATCTTCCCTATAACGTCAGCAGCCTGCTGGTGAGTATGATACTGGTAGTATTCTGGAACGAACTCTGTATAACCGCCTTCATCAGGGACAACAGGAATTAAACCTGCGCTCATTGCTTCAACAATTGATATTCCAAATGGCTCACCTGCCAGTGGATGCAAGTACACTTTTGACTTTCGCATAAGCTCTAACAACTGGTCAAAGCTTATGCCGACCCTTGCTGTGACCTTATCGTCCAAGTTATATTTTCTAATTAATTGCTTTAATTCCTCGAGGTATTGGCGATCCTCTGTAGAAATATTTCCAACAAGAATAATCTCAGCGTCTATCTTTATTTCATTTATCAGGATCTTGCCTATCTCTATTATATTTTCTAGCTGCTTATCGGGACTGAACCTTGAAACAACGAGGATCACATTTTCCCTGTCCTCAGAACGCAGAGCGATTTTGTGAAATTTGTCTGTATCAACAGGAGGGTATATTACTACAGGTTTCACTGTTGACCCATAGTGTTGCTCAATAGCCCTTTTGCTAAAATTTGAGTTTGTAACCACTGTGGTGTTCTTGATCATCAAATCATATGTCTTTGATACATTATCCAAGATCTTTTCCTTAAATTCCTCCTCTATATCGTCTACATTGATCCATTTCCTGAGAAATCGCATGTAGCCTTGGCTATTGTTATTATCCTCTTGTAATAGCTGAGGAACAAGCGGAAAATGGCAATAGGTGATTATACTTTTCTTACTTTTTTCCGCTGAATGATCTGCTGTCTGATTGTAATATGGCAAGAGATCACCGTGAGTATTGATAATCAAATCATACTCACTATCGTTATCGTATGTATTTGCTGCTTTTGTTGTTGTTGTTGTCTTGTCAGTATTGGTAGTGCTCTGCCTATCTTTTGTTCCAGTCATATCTTGAGAGACAGCGCTGTCAGTCATGCCTAGCATTGAGAAGAGGTCAAGAGGTATGGGCCTAACATCAATTGAATCAACAATATCACCAAAATCTTTCTTTAACTCTTCCATATTTGGCTCGTTGAATGATGCAAGGTCAACCTTAAAGCCCATCTTAGTAAGCAGATCCATAGTGACTATCGCTAACCGTTCGCTTCCTCCGCCGGCGTTAATGTCGTCATGCACAACTTTGGCCCGCATCTCTTTCTAGTATTTCTTGCATTCAATAGCTCATGAGTATTGTAATAT